>CAMDPQ010000063.1 GCA_945905275.1 Chlamydia trachomatis | reverse complement strand
TTCTTGGATTATGTGCTGTTCTCTGTCCTGTTTAAGTGCCGCGACCATTGATGAGCCCCTTAGTAATGAATCCACGCTGCAAGTTGTTTCTGTAACGCCTACTCCAGAACCTGAAGAGGTGGAACTTAAGGTTGTCTACCCTTCTAATAAAGATATAAAGAAAGATTTGCCTATTCGCTTTCAAGCGAGGTTAGATGGATATGTTGTCGGAACAGATAGTCAATTTGATCGGGCACGTGAGGTGCGCAATGATCCTAACGGACAAAGCGTCCATGTTGTGATTGATGATAAGGATTATTTTGAGGCCTATGAAGCCTTATTTGATGCACTCGATAATCATGATCTATATTACGATCAGAAAATTGATTTTACCCCTCCCTTTAAGCTCACCCCCGGCGCCCATTATGTCCGTGTCTTTCCTGTGCGATCCTACGGAGAGAGTCTGAAGGGGTCTGGTTGTTTTGATGCCATGATCTTTTACTATCAAACCAAAGAAGATTCCTTGAACGTCGATTTATCGGGTCCTTATCTGACCTATAATGAACCACAGGGGACTTATCGTGCCGGCAAGCCAATCTTACTTGATTTTTATATTAAAAACTGTGTGATGTCAACCGATGGATATAAGGTTCGAGTAACCATTGATGGTAAAGTACAAAGAACGATATCTAGCTGGAAGCCTTACTATATCTATGGACTGAAAAAGGGTAAGCATAGGATCAAGCTTGAACTGCTTGATCCTCAAAATAAAGGGGTTCCGGGCGCGTTTAATACCGCAGAGAAAATGATTGTAATTGAGTAAAGCAGCGCATGATCGGCTGTTTACACTTCCCATTTCGTTAAATTAATCTCTTTTTCTGATATACCGCTTACCTGAGCCTTCATGGTGTTAAGATCCAGTTTATAATGGATGGTAATCGGCTCATCCTGGGTATATAAAGCACCGGTAGAATCAAAACCCTTAAGTTTTAAAGTCAAAGAACCTGTGATTTCTACATTTACAGATCCTTTAGTTTTCGCAATCGTTACAGACGAGGTGATTGGTATGTCATCCCCTGATCCATCCGATCCTATAAGGCTATCCAGTTTAGTGGAGCAGAATTCGTTTTTTATTATCTTCAGGGCTTCGTTTTTTATTGCCATAATGCCTGTTTGAGAGGTGAACGAAAGGATCTTATTGGCAAAGGTGTCATCTATCCCTAGCTCAGTTAACTGGCTTACGATTGAGTTCACTAGCTTCCCTGTATAGTCGTCGAGCTCATTTTCTTTGCAGTCCTTCTTATAGCTGTAGGGAGCAGCATTGATATTCACCTGAAAAGGACCTCGAAAGTCTCTTGCTAATTGATCTTTATATTCTTGTGCAGTGGAAGATTTAGAGATCTTTGACCAGGTAGCTGTTAAATCTACAGAAAAGAGATTGCTTTGCGCCTCTCTCGAACTACTCCAGCATTTTCCTAGTAGAACACCCAATGCGCAAGTGCCTACAATTGCAGCACCTGCAATAACAGGATGTCCAATTAAGATCGATCCGGCAGTAGCTACTAGCTTGGGCTTAACGAGTTCGATTGCAGCGCCGAATGTACACAATGATCCCAATGTAACACCTGCTACTTTTGCTGATGTTGTACATGATGTAGCGGGTTGCTGCGCAATCGGATTGTCCAGATTCTTCTGTAATAATTTCGTGCTGAGCTCTAATGACATAATAACCTCATTGTGTTTATATTAATAATAACAACTTTGCATTAAGATTTTATTAATTATTTATACTATTATATTTAATTTGACTTTACGGAATAAATCTATTATCAGGAGAATATGGTACATTTTTTAGGTCTGTGTAATGGATCCTTTTGTCTTAGCCATCGCAATTGTTGTTCTTGGTCTTGTCTTCGACTATACCAATGGATTTCATGACTGCGCAAATATCGTATCTACCGTCATTGCAACCAGGGTACTTCCACCTGTTGCTGCGATCGTATTAGCCGGTGTTTTAAATACGATTGGTGCTACGCAGATCGGTACTGTGGCTGCCACTATTACATCTGGTCTTGTCAACCCCTTAGGTGTTACACAAATTACGATTCTTTCCGCTATCGTAGGTGCTATAGCCTGGAATCTCATTACCTGGTATTACGGTATTCCCAGTAGTTCGTCTTATGCTTTGGTAGGTGGGCTTATTGGTGCCACATGGCAGACTGTGGGTGTCAAACAGGTTTTATGGTCAGGGGTGGTAGATAAAGTCGTGATTCCTATGATTGTTTCCCCTTTCGTTGGGTACGGTCTAGCCTTCACCTTCATGAAAGCCTTGATGTACTTCTCTTGTCGTTCTAAAAAACTAAAAAACGAGAAGTTGTTTGGTCAGTTACAGATAGGGTCCGCAAGCATTGTAGCCCTATCCCATGGACTCAATGATGCCCAAAAGAGCATGGGGCTGATTACCCTGGGCCTATTTGCCTCTCGGGTGATCCCTAATCAGACGGTTCCCATCTGGGTTGTATTGGCCTGCGCCCTCGTCATGGGTCTTGGGACCGCATCGGGAGGTATACGTATTATCAAAACAGTGGGATTCTCTATTACTCCACTAGATCGAATGCAGGGTTTTGCAGCCGAGGTCAGTGCCTCCGTAGTCATTCTGTTAGCAAGCTTTTTAGGCATGCCTATCAGCTCTACTCATATGATTATTGGCAGTATAACTGGGGTTGGATCAGCTAAAAGTATCAGAGGGGTTAGGTGGGGGATTTGGAGAAAACTATCTGTCGGCTGGGTCTTTACACTCCCGGGTAGTGCGATGATCTCCTCTGCCTTCACCTATTTTATCCGTATTGTATCCAATTAAAGGATACTGCCTGTGATTGCCGTTGACATCCAATGTTCATTAAAAGGGGGAGGTGCATACTAGAGGTAAAGGCTTCTTTTTCATCTTGAAGTGCAGGAAAAAATGTTTTCTGCTCTCCTATTTTTTACAGAGATGCCAGGATCGAGTTATACGTAGGCAAAGTAGGGGCCCTTCTATTGTTTAAGGCCATAAAGTGATCTACAAGAGCTCTGTAGCTCTTTTTCCTCTCTATTTTCTTTGCTTCAATTCTCCGGAAGAATCAAAAAAGATCCCTTTTAAAAAACTCCGATAGAGAATGGATCGATGGTATCCAGCACAAGGGCTGCTGGATAGAGTCTGCATCTGGGGGTATAAAGCTCATAAAAAACAGGAGGGAGCCTTTACAGCCCCTCGCCTGTTTACGGCTCTACTAGTCAGTCGTTGTGTGCTCCTCTGGTTCTCCCTTTGGAGAGAAGAAGCCCAAGGCTGTGTTACGGATTCCTTGCCATGTGGTCGGGGGGTTCTCTTCGGCAGAGCTAGTGGAATCTCCTTCTGAGCTTGACCCGGCAGAGGTAGTCGAACCCCGAGTTTCCTCGTTAGAGTTATTATATACTTCATCTACTGGGGCTTGTGCTTGAAGATTTGTTACGACGGTTGTCTTAGGAAAGAATCTCTCTAAGGAGGGGTCATGTGCTACTATCGCGGCTTTCATGTGTGAATAGTATGATGCAAGGGCTGGGTTGCCAGCTATAGTGCGTGCTGCTGTGGCAACTTGCGAAGCGGGCAGTTTGTTTGTTATTATACTCATATTATAGATCTCCTGTATTGTTCTTTTGCTTTATATTTATTATTATAGTTATATATTGTTAATTTGTAAAAAAAAGGTTATTTTCGAATAATTAGGGGTGGTTTTAATAAGAGCGAAAAAGAGATAAGTACGTATAGAAGACTTTATAGTATCTATTTTGCAAAATCTTGATTACTAAGGGGAAAAGCGCATTAAAGAATCTGAAAAATACAGTCGTTTTTTGGAGTTTATTGCAATATTGTTTATTTATATTTTAGTTTTATTAATAAATAAAAATTGATAATTAATTATTTAAATTATAATAATAATAATAAGAATTAGAATATAGGTTTTATTGTGAAAAATCGACTGGTATTGGAAGAATGGAATGTGCGGGATGTGATGGATGTCCTGTCTGAGTTATCGGAAATCGATGTCGTATTAGAAATGCAAAAAGGGAAACGATCGGAGGATGCTCTTGTTACGTCTCGCTGGTTAAACCCCGATCAAACCGAAGAGAATGAAGAGGTTATAAAATCAGTATTTAGGATGGTGTATGATTTTTTAGCCAACCTTGCCGACAGAGATCCCGCAAGACTCAAAGAACCTCTCTGTGCTAAGGGGGTTTATGCCTTAATGGGCTTTGTATTCGAGGCTGTCGAAAAGATTAATAAATATACGCTGCTATTTAAACACGGAACCGATGTTCAAACGGTATTAGATCTTAAGGAATATAGAGACCTGCATGAATTTCATGCCTCCGCTGTCGCTTTTCTTTTACCCCCTGCGGCGAGTTTAGAAGATCAGTGGGAGGGCAACTGGGGTGTTAAAAGTGAGAGCCTTACCGATATTCGGGGCATGTGTTTAAGAAATATCAGCCAGGTGCAGTCCGATCAACAGTATGAGCTTCTCTATATTTTAAATGAAAATGGTCAGCCTTTTTACGATTATGAAGTATTAAGGCACTCCAGCATGCTCTATGATGTGGAGCGTATTTTGGTAAAGCCTGTAGAGGATGCTCTTTTTGAAAAGATCGAGATGATACGAGATCGAGAATGTCATCATAGAGCGGTCTACATTCTTAAAAGCAGTCACTATCTGGTCGATGAGTTTTTTGTAGAGGCCTTTAAATATAAGGAAAGTCTTTTTATCGTAAGTCTGATTAAGGCAGTGATGGCACTGATGCTCTCTGCCAATCCTCGAAATCTAAAACAGACATCGTTATCTGGAAAAACGGCATATGACTATTTCTGTAATTTTCAGTATTATTTGCGACAAGCATTAGACTCTCAGGAATACCAGAAGCTGATTATGGCCTCAAGCGACAGCCGTCCCTTTCATGCTACCCTCTATGTACTCGTTCATAAGTTGTGCACTCTCTATTTCACCTGCGATATTGATCATAAAGAGATGTCTGCCATTGTGCGGAGGTTAGTTTCTGAGGGAGGGGATCTGGTTGAGCAGGATGAGGAGACTGCCCTGTCTATGTGGAGTGGATTGAGAAAGGAGGATAGAGGAATGCGACATGCTCTTGAAAAGTATCCACCAGGAGCGATTCATAAGCTTGCTAAGGTATTTGAGAGTCGACAGAATGTGAAAGGGTTTGATCCTCTATCCCAACAATATGTTCCAGACCAACTGTTTGTGGTTCAATGTAAACAAAAGTCGGTAGGGGTCTTAAGAATGCCCTGTCCGATCCATCAGCAGGTTATTCAAAAAGCTGTCCTAGTAAAAGAATTCGAAGGTTTTATACGAGCCTGTCGTGCTCATAGTACACCTCAAAAGATTTTGTTGATTAATCTGCAGAGTCGGATTTCTTGGCTGGAATTTGCGCGGTGTATCGCTTTAGAAGAGCTTTCAAGAAAAGAAGAATTTGCAGTCACCGTCAGCTTACTTGGCCTATCTAAGACCTCGGATTTTTATCACCAAGAGCACACCTATCGCAATCAAGAGGATTCTGTGGTGTTTATCGAGAACGTCAAGCAACAGATCGATGCAGAAGAGTTATGTGGTTTTTACTTCAGTCAGAATCTTGCTGCTCCGATTAAATCTTCTCTCAGTCAGACTCTTTCTATGATTCACGAGATGTGTTTTGAGGGTAGAGAGATCCTTAAACACGCAGAAAGATGCGACTTTATCGAAATTACTTATCTCTTTATCACTCTCTTTGCGCTCCATCAATCAGAGGCGGATTTTATCAGCTTTATCGATAAAGATAGTGTGGATCTAGCCTCTGTGGGATCTGCTGAGTGGTTTGGCTTATGTAAGCTCTTATCGAATAAGCCATTGACAGAAGAAGAGAAAAGCTTTTTCTTCTATCTGTTACACTCACAGGCGTTGATACACCGTGAGCGGGGCTGTGATCCGATAGCCTCTAGTAGAATGTTAACGGCGCTAGACCGGTTGCATACAGCTATTTCGACGAAAAAGAAGCTCTTGCAGAAATATTTTACAGAGACAGGGCTGTCTGCTTGTACCCTTTTAATTGAGACTTAAATCTTCTGGTATCATCGATAGGGTGGCATATTTGCCACCCATATCTCTTAGAACCGTCTGCCAGATTTTTTCTGCAGGGGTATCAAAGATATATTTAGCCGATCCAGGATGTACCACCCAGGCTCCCGCTAAGATCTCCCGTTCTAGCTGGGCTGATCCCCATCCTATATGCCCAAAGCAAAGGCGGATTGATGGCCCCAATGGATTAGTGACTGCTTCTTGCAGGAACTGCAGGTCCCCTCCTAAAAAAACTCCCTCACATACTTGAAGTGTCTGCTCCGTCATTTTATCGCAGGAGTGCAGCAGCATCATTTGACCAGGTTGAATAGGGCCTCCTGCCCTTATGGCCACGTTAGGATTGCTCAGATTTTTGATGTCGATGATTTCTTCAGGTAAGTCGACATCGAGCATTTTATTGATAAATAAGCCAAAAGATCCAGAACGGGAATGTTCGCAGAGGAGGATAACCCCACGAAAATACACCCCTTCCATATTCGGTGTGGCTACAAGCAGCATCCCTTTGGTTACAGAAGAATACGGAATCGGTTCCATACGAGTTATTTCCCTTGAGATTGTGGCTGAGCAAAATTTAGCTGCTCATTATAAAGTTTTAAATTGTTTGCCAGCTCATCGACATCTCGTAGTAACTGGGCAAAGTCCTCTTTAAAGTGGTCATTCTTTAGGATGTTCTGTTGTTCTTTGCTGCTGCCAGCTTTTTGAATCAGTAGGGATAGTCGTGACATGGCCATGTTGACATCATCGACTTCTTTTTCAAAATAATTGCGAAAGGCAGTAGGGGTGTCTAAGGAATTAAGTAAAGTGACTTTTTGCAATCTTTCTCTTTGCCACGATTTATTCAGGTGAAAAAGGATTCCATAATGGTTCACATCATTCATGAGTGTATCCATCTTACTAAAGATCGCATTCATCCTTAGGTACATGTCATCATTTTTCACAAGCTTGCCAATCGTGCCTTTACCTGTTGCTATGTCATCGGTGATAATATCGATGTTCCCACTTGCGAGCTTTAAGTTTTTAATCATTTCGCTGAGATTGGTGAAGGTATTCTCTTTTTCTAAATCTAGGATGACTCCATGCACTTGATCCATTACGGTTGTAAAAGAGTGTAGCCCCCCGTGGATATCATTAATAACCCCTAAACGATTGAAATCGGCGGTGGCGATACTGATTTCATGCATCGCATTTTTAAAAGAGGAAACCGCCTCAGCGAGGTTGTCAGAATTTTTATTTAGCCATTCGTTCAAAAATTTAAAGCTATCTTGCATTTGGTCTGCAAGGGTGGACAGTTCTGTAAAGGCATTTTCGATCGGATCGATGGACTGGGCATAGATCGGTTGGGTGGTGATGAGTTTTGGAGTGACCCCTTTCGGTGGGTTTTTAGGGATAATAGCAATCGATTTCTCTCCTAGCAGGCCTGAGGTTTGTAGCAAGACTTCATCGGTATTGTAGATGTTCACGCTCGAATCGACCTGGATCACTAGCTGGTATACATAGACACTGCCTGTGCTGTCATTGGGTTGTTTTCTTGCGTCAAAGATAGGCTCGACCGCGACGACTTCACCCACCGGCTTTCCTGCAAATAGCACCTGGGTGCCAATACCAATTTTATTAATATTGGCAAAACGGACGAGGTATGTTTTTCTTCCATCGCCCATAGAGGGTTTGAGAAAAAGAATCAAAGAGACCGTTAAAGCACATGCGGCTAAAATAAAGAAGCCAACTAGCATGTTTTTAGTTTGTTCGCCCATCAATATGCTCCTTAAAAGAACGGGGGTCTTTCGAAATCGTATTGTGTAAAAATTCTATTAGCGGATCTTGGATTTTTAGGAATAGATCCGGCGTTGCGATATGTGCGATTTTACCATCGCGAATCAAGGCAAGTCTGTCTCCGACATACAAAGCAGAAAACATGTCGTGAGTCACAACAATGCTTGTCGCTTTTAGTTCTTGTTGTGTTTTCACAATCAGTTCATTGATTTGCATAGCAGTAATTGGATCGAGCCCTGTTGTAGGCTCATCATACAAAATAACCGATGGGCGGTATACAATCAGTCGCGCAAGGGCTGCTCGTTTTTTCATACCTCCCGACAGATCGGAGGGCATTTTTTTCTGCGTTCCTTCAAGACCTACCATCTCAAGAGCTTGGGTCACTCGATCCTCTATTTCTTTCTTAGGGTAATGCTTTCCGGTTTTTGGATCTCCATGCTGGTGGAGATAGAACGCTGTATTTTCCTCGACATTCATCGAGTCAAATAAAGCTCCACCTTGAAACAACATGCCCATATGTTTTACAGATTTGTAGAGCTCAGCGCCCTTAACCTCAGAGATTCTCACATTATCGATATCGACAGTGCCTTGATCGGGCTTGGTAATTCCGATGATATGCTTTAACAAGACACTTTTTCCGATGCCAGAAGGGCCTAAGATGACAAGGGTCTCTGAGGTATGCACATCGAGATCCATGCCAGAGAGCACCTGCAGCTTATCGAAGCTTTTCCATAGATTGCGTATTGTAATCATATGAAAAACCCCGAGAGCTGTTGGTGCAAGATGTTTAGCACCATCGTAAGTAAGAAATTAACGAGGAGGATGCAGCAATAAGCGATGACGACGCTATTAGTCGTGGCTCTACCCACCCCTGCTGCACCACCGGAGGTTACCATCCCTTTATAACAGCAAATAGTCATAATTAAAATGCCGAATACAAATCCCTTGACAACTCCTGTAAATAGATCGAACGGGGTGATATGTGTTGGCATCGGATCGAAATAGCTGTTAGGAGACATGTTAAAAAAGTACACAGCAATCAGGTAGCCTCCAAAGATCCCCATTACAATACTGAAGATGGTAAGCAGGGGCATCATAATCGTTCCTGCAAAAAAACGGGGAGCTAGCAGGTATCTATGAGGGTTAATGGCCATGGTTTTCAGGGCATCGATTTGCTCTGTGACACGCATTGTGCCAAGCTCTGCGCACATGGCAGCGCCCACACGTCCTGTCAGCATAAAGGCGGTAAGGACAGGTCCAAGCTCGGTCATCATCGCTTTAGCCACCATAAGCCCTGTAACGCTTGCAAGCCCTTTATCGGAGAGTTGATAAAAAGATTGTGCGGCAAGAACAAGGCCTGTTGAAAAACCGGTAATCGCTACCACAGGTAGTGAGGCTACCCCTATTTCATACAACTGTTGAAAGACCAGTGTAAAAGAGGGGGGGCGGATAAGAGTCGCTTTGATCGTCTCGGCGATCATCCCTCCGTATTCACCTGTCGCGACCATGAAATGGAGCTTTTTGGCAAGGAGGGCAAAGAAAGAGATTTTTTCTGTTGGTCGCGCTTGCATTAGCTCTTTTTGATTTTGGTGTTTTTCTGGATTGTAGATAAATGTTTTTTTAGGGTCAAACATAACAAGGGTGGATTCAAAAGAATACAGAAAAGGCTTAGAGAAAAAAAGAAGAGGGGAGGGGTGTATATCTAGTGGTTGAATACAATAACGGAGTGTTTTGCAACGTCCGTTATTGCTTTATCTGACACAGCCTAGTTGCGAGGTTGAGCATTTAGAATAGCTCTCGCTGCATCCATTAAACGAGTGCTTAGAGAATCAAGTCCAGATTTAACGGCTTGAGAGGTTGGTATATCCACTTGTGAAAGAAGGGCTTTTGCTTGTTTCATTTGAGTGGTATCACACAGTGCGGGTGGGATGGCGCCAAGTGATTGGTAACCATGTCGGGCTGTGGCTAAGGTCTGTTTGATCCAGTCCTGTTCTACCATGGATTCTCCCAAAGCAGATCCAAGAATTGCAATACCCATTACCGTTGTTGTCCCAGCAAGGGCTTTTGTCCACCATGCTTCATTGTTGGTAAGATCTTCTATTTTCCTTACCTGTTGATATAATCCCTTTCGAGTTGCGTCCTGAGCTTGATTGAGGGCTCCTTGTAATTGTCCGATCGCCTTACATAAAGCACGTGTGGTCATATTGAATCTCCTTCGATTTATGCGTGTAATGTGGTTTGTTTTAATGCATTAGCTGCAAGCTCTATGATTTTTTGAGCCGCTTCTTCACAAGATTTAAGAATCGAGCTAATATGTGTAATCACCGATGCGGTATGTTCTTGTTGTACTTCTTCCCTATAAATTAGGTTTTGGAATATATGTAAATCAGCAGCTGCAAATTGCATCTTTGCCTCAGAAATCGACTGTCCCGTCCTAATTACCCCTTGATACAGGGTCAGTGCCGTTTGAAATACTACCATCGCCTGCTGCGCATCTGACATTCTATTCCACATGGTAAAGGCGGCAGCCCCTCCAAGACTTAATACCTTATCGATAACGTTGACGGCTATTGGAAGGTAATGTTCGATCCTTTCTTGTTGCTCCCTGCTGCCTGCCATTTGCTGAGCCAGGAAATTCCAAGATCCCGTTTCTTGTATGGCCAGTTTAATTAATGTAAACAAACTTGATAGGACCATAATACCCCCAATAAGCAGAGTGCCTCCCGCAATTAGGGAGACTCCAAACACGGCGTTAAAGGCAGCTAAGATGCATTCACTGATTTTCGCAAGAGTTTGCCAAGAGCTATTGCTTTGCGCGTTTTTAGCTGCTTGATTGAGCTTTTCCATGTTTTCAAGCGACAGTTGAGTCAGTCGCTTTGTCCCTTGCGATAGGGACAGGGTAAACGATCCTAGCAAGCTATCTTTATGGGAGTGGGTCTCTTCGATGGCCTGGATGAGCTCATATTGGTTAAATGCTTGATTGGGATGGAGAAGTTCTGGTCTAGAACCGAAGGTTTGTGATGGATGACCGGTCCGAGTAGCGCTTTGTAATAGGGCGCCCTTGCCCTCACTCTTTGCGCTTACCGGAGAGGTGAGACCTATCAACTGGGGGGGGGGTAGTGGATTAGACGGCTGGATCGAGCTTA
>CAMDPQ010000062.1 GCA_945905275.1 Chlamydia trachomatis | reverse complement strand
TTTCGGCAAGCGTGTTAAGGTGACTTCTGACCAAAAGAATCAATGTGGAGAGGAGGCTCGTACCAGGGTGTTAGAAGTTCTCATGCTACTAAAGGGAACAGATGCGGAGCGTTTGGAGTGCTATGATTTCTTGTATTTATACGCTAACTTGCCAGCAATAGGGATCAGTTTGGAATATCAGTCTATCTCGAACAGGACAGCCTTGGAAGATGAGATGTTTAAATGTAGTGAGGGTGAGGAGGTGGTCCTGGAAGAGGTTGCTCAGCCGGACTCCTCTGAGGGCTCTGTGGGAGACCAGGGGGGTATTAACGGGGCACGCTCGGGCGGGGGGCTGTTGAAATAGAGTTGACGGGGTTACGAGACCGGAGAGCTCCTTTGCAAGGCCAGGCTCTTAGAGAGGTATGTGATAGAGTCAGAAGGGCTCAACCCCAAGACATAGCTGGTATATTAGGCGAGACATATTCCGTAGAGGAGATCCGGGCTATTATAAGGGAGCAGGATTTACCAGAAAAGTTTACCGATTTAGCATTTTTAAAGTTGATCGTGCAGCAGAAGCATAGGTCAGCGTCATGTGGGACCGAAAGTACTCCTGCACAACCATATACAGATAGATCGATCAGCGAACAGGCTTTGGATTGCATCGACATCCCAGAATTAGTTGGCTACATGCAAAAGACTGGGAATATTCAATGTTTTGAAGAGCCGTTGAGAACAGAGATCTTCAAAAAGGCATTCGATGTCTATAAGTTCCTTGCCGAAATCAGCCAAGAACAATTAGCCGCGGGTGCTGAAGGAAATATAGGACTGGGTATAGAACGGGCTGCCCAATTGATCCTGCAAGTTAAAGCAAAGGATACAAGCGTTGATAAGTTAGCTAAGGCTTATGCTGAGCACCTCTTCCAAATCACCGTGGAGGAGATATCAGATCAAGCCCGTCGGGCTCATCCGCCTGTCGGGGCCGCAGACGCATCTGAGGATCGGGCCTCAATACCTGCAAGTGGATTGATCGATCAGGGTTCGTTAGGAGTCGCAGATATGGATCGGTTACTTCGTGATTTAAGGGAGACTGGAAACTTAGCCGTATTCACATCAGAAATAAAACGACAGATTTGTGAATACGGAGCACACACTATAGGGACCCTAAGGGAGACGGAGTCAATACAGGTTGCTAAGGGTGCTTCTGGGATTGGTAGGGATCGTTTAGAGATACTAAGGGGAGATGTGGCACAGAAAGGAAATACGCCCATAGGCCAGTTAGCCTTAGCTTATGCTGAGCACTGGATGCGGCTCTACCCGCTACAGTACTCGTTTTAACGGGGGTTTTCGATATAAATTTCATGCTTAGTTCCTTCTTTTATACAGAGATGACTGGGGCTTTCTGCTTTTATAGAGGAGTCGTTCAATCATCTTATGTTATGCAAGGGACGGTCCGATCCAGTCTCTGTCTGGTGTAAGGTGAGTCTTTATGCTACTTGAGTAGGAGGCAGAGGATGCGCGCTACCTGTTCACTGGCATTTTTTTCTCCAAGAAGAGCTTTCAGGCTTTGGCATTCTTGTAGGCAAAGAGTGTGGGTGTTTATATCCAGTAGGTGCTCTGTTTCTTTTTCAAGAGCCTCTATCGTGAGGTGAGGGCCTATCAGCTCGGCAAAAATCTTTTTTTTCGTTAAAATATTCGGTAGGCTGTAATAAGGTAAATCGACTTTGAGGATGTGCTGGGCAATAAAGATGTCTAGCCTTGTGGCTCCATAAGTCACAACCGTGGGCACGGTATGGAGCGCAAGCTCCAGTATCACCGTCCCAGACTTGGCAATGGCTATATAAGCTCTTTTCATCAGATCATACGTTCTGTCTGCTGCAATCAGATGGATCTGTTTGTGGTTGCCAAGGCCGTGTTCATAGAGCATCGAGGTAATCGTATCTTGCAGCTCTTGGCGGGCAATAGAGATCGCAAAATGCAGCTCGGGGTATTTGTGTAGTAAGCGGGTTACCAGCTGTAGGTAGATGGGGAAGTTGCGCTCCAACTCTTTCGATCTGCTGCCAGGGAACAGGGCTATCACTTTCTTCTCTGCCAGCTCGTCAATAGCATGGAAGGGATGGCTCTGTATACGGGTCACAAGAGGATGTCCTACGTAAGATACAGAAAGGGTAGAGCCTGTAAAACACGCTGGTTCAAACGGAAGTATACATAGAAGCTGATCTAAACTTGCCTCCATTGTCTTAATCCTCCCTTGCCCATGCACCCATACAGAAGGGCAGATATAATGAATCAGCTGTCCTTTAAAACCCTTTTTTTTGAGATGCCTTTCCATACGGAGGTTAAATCCAGGGTAGTCAATAAAAAGGGCTACTGTCGGGTTCAGGGTAAGAATCTGTTGGGCTATAGAATAAAATTGCTTGATCAGTCTGGGAAGGGCGGTAAATACATCGACAAAGCCCATCACCTGAAATTCTTCCATACAAGCAATGCAATCGATACCAAGAGATCTCATACGCGGCCCTGCAACAGCTGCAATCGATAGATCTGGATCTATTTTCTGCAGCTCTGTAATCAGCGCCTGACCATGCAGATCGCCACTGGGCTCACCTGCAAAGATAAAAAGATCGCAGGGTGGCTTATTCATACAACATCGAGCGCCTGGATCAGCCAGCGCGCTCCTTCTTCAAAAGTCTCTCTTGATGTCCCATGCCCTTGGTGTCCAATTGGGGGAGTGAGCCTCAGCTCAATATGTGGTGAGCGTATCCCGTGGCTGTGGGCAAGCTCTGCTAGCCCATAGACAAAGTCAAAACAGGTCTTTGTCCCCACGCGAGTGTCTCTGTTGCTCATATAAAGACGTATGTGCTTATGTAATAAATCGGCTGCGCGATAGTTGAGGTCGAGGGCTTCAGCTATAGGGTTATTGCCAAGGGCTTGGCATTCTTTGGTCTGACTCATCTGGATCAGAGGAGCAAAGCCTAGTATCATGTGAGCAAGACAGAGTCTTGCACCTACCTGTAAGGCGACAAAGGCCCCACGAGACAGGCCCATAAGGGCGATCTTGTCGGCTAAGATAAACCCTTCTGTAACAAATGATGCAATAGATAGAGCCACCTGATCGAGAAAGGGGGTTAGGGGGTCTATCCCTTGAGCCATCTGCTCAGCCCATGCTTCGATCGCCTCTGTCGCCCGATATCCCGCGCCATGTGCAGGTAGATCCAGCGAAAAGATGCGCAGAGGAAAGCTTGTGAGTAACGCAACCGCTTGGTTAAAGGGGTCGGTAAGCAGGCTCTCTTCTGCCGATAGGGCAAAATAAAAAACGGCGGGCAGTGGTCCATGGGATAGGTCGGGTCCCACGTAGTAAAAAGTCTGCCCTGTGCTACTTATACAAGATCGCAAGGTCGCTATCCTTCTTTTTTAGGAGGGCGTGGTCCCGGTTTACGGCGGCGAGGTTTTTTAGTGGCACCCTTGGGTGTATCGATTGCCTCTTGCCAGTCCTCCCATAGTTTTTGCAGGCCAGGTTCTATAAAGCTTCTTATTTCTAGGAATTGCAGGGCCAGGAAAAAGTTAGGGTCGCTCGGGATCCGCAGGTGACTCAGTTTTTTCTTGTCTAGAGGCGTCAGCCTGTATTGGCAGGTAAGGATCGAGACGGCTTCCATTTTGATTTTGCGAGGGATCTGTAAAAAGGACTGAAACACCTCTCCTACCAGATCATAGGCCTGGTCTTGAATTTCACCTAGGTGGGGGTGTTTTTCTCTGTCGAGATACCTCGTTTGAATCCTTTTTTGGAACATCGGGAAAAGGATGTTACACAGTAAAACGGCGCGGTCTACAGGCGGCATATTCACATGGTAGCAGTTGGCATCGACCTCTTGCAGATATGAATAGATCTCCTGTCCTTCTGGCAGTTCTAAGAAAGCGGCTACCTCTGGCAGCAGCAGCTGCAGAAAGCCGTAGTCGCTCAGC
This sequence comes from Chlamydia trachomatis, assembly GCA_945905275.1. GTDB lineage: Bacteria > Chlamydiota > Chlamydiia > Chlamydiales > Rhabdochlamydiaceae > VGMB01. Next base: position 7,783 of record CAMDPQ010000062.1, on the reverse strand, counting down.
AGTTGAAGAAAGGACTTAGAGGCGCCCGACTCAAGCATCCGTAAGAGCTCTTCCAATACTCGTGCAGGAGAGCTTTTGGTGATCTCGTGTCTTGTCTCTAAAAGAGCAATATGGGCTTCATGGTCGATTTCAAACCCAAAGCGCGCTTTAAATTTTAATAGCCGTAGCATCCGTACAGGGTCTTGCTTAAAGCGTAAGAAAGGCTGTCCGATCGTGCGTAGGTATCTTTTTTCTATATCGCTATAGCCGCCGACATAGTCGATGACAGTTTGGTTTGCAGAATCATAAAACAGGCCATTGATCGTAAAGTCCCTCCGTAACACGTCCTCTTCGGGAGACCCCCATTCATTATCGCGGAGAATTAAGGTGTCTGCTTCATTATTGCCAGAACGAAAGGTAGAAACCTCTAATACATGATGGCCAAACCGGATATGTGCCAGACGAAATCTTCTCCCTATGAGCAGGGCATTTCTAAACAGTTTTCTAATTTGCTCCGGTTCTGCAGATGTGGAGATATCAAAGTCTTTCGGTATATGATTGAGCAGAAGGTCTCTTACGCTGCCGCCAACGAGGTAAGCCGTAAAGCCTGCTTTCCTGAGCTTTTCCATGACAAATAAAGCATCAGAATCGACTTTTTCTATAGGTAGGCGGTGTGTTTCAAAAGGGTATATTGTTTGTTTCACGAGTTTTATTATGTTTTGAATTCAAAATGTATATCTTAAAATAAGGACTCAAAGTAGAGCATTTTATCGAAAAAGTCAAGGATCTCTCGATCCTTATACGAGGACATGTCAAGGTGAAAGAGAATTTTTTAATAAAGCTTGTCGATAATGAATCTCTATTCGAGGTGGCAAGGAGGGGTTATCACGATGTGAGCTCAAAAAATCCGGGTTGCAGCAAAGGGTGAAAAGCGACGTGTTATAGCTATGCGCTAGCATTGAAGAGAATGTAGTACCTCTTCCAGGAAAGATGAGTAATGTTCTTGCTACAGTCAACCATTGGCTCCGATTAAACACTCTGCTAGTCAGCTGATAACAAACGGACTAAAGGTCTGCCCAAGCTGCCAAGCACAGTGTCATCCAACGGCAAGCTGTTTCTGCATTGGTTCAACACAAGATGGATAAGTTCAAAAGTGCCGAATATTTGGGCTTGCTTTCTTCGGAATAACAAAAAATTCCACGCAAAACCAGGAATCATGCAATATTATATTTAGCAAAGGTAAAAAGATGTCTAATAAGTTGCAAAAAGAGAGGGGGAATCTCGCAGAGCTCATCGAGGTGGTATTTCCATACAAGAAGTGCTGCAATGCATGAATGATGGGACGCCTAAGAGAACTGTGGAATATAGATTATCTATTCTTGTTTAATCTAGCATCCTAAGAAGGGAAGGCGCCGGTAGAGGTGCCAAATAGTACTTTAACCGAGCTGTAGAAGATCAACAGATATTCGAGCGCACTCCAGCAACTGACACAATGTTTAGGATCCCTCTTTCACTCGAAGCACAGCAGGTACATAAGCGGATATCAGTTCCAATTCAACTACCCCCGCACGTAAGTTATCGCAGAGAATTTTTAGATTCGTATGAACCAAATAAAACATTCTATTTATCTCAATCGATAAATATTCCCTTTATTCGAGAAAATTTGAGCCCACTCTCCTTTAATCATGTTATTCCAATCCATGGTTAGATAAAGCTCGTTGGATTTCGATGTCAATTTTTTTACGATCTCTTTCAGACAAAAGATAGATGTGATAAAGTCATCTATTGAACATGTCTTGCCATCATGTACTAGGTGTTTCTTTCTTCGATAAACGCGCACATCCTGAGGATAGCATGACCAGATCCTTTTCCAAAGTCACCACCGCCTCCTTGCTTGTTGCCGGCACCGCTATCGGAGCGGGGATGCTCGCCTTGCCTGTAGCTACCGCACAGGGAGGGTTCATTCCTGCAGTGGTTATGTACGTGCTATGCTGGTTGTTTATGTCTGTCACGGGTCTTTTGCTTCTTGAGGTGTGTTTGTTCATGCCAAAAGATGCCAATCTGATCTCGATGTCTTATCATCTTTTAGGGAAAAAAGGGAAAATAGTCAGCTGGGTCCTCTATCTCTTTCTCTTTTATTGTTTAAGCATCGCCTATGTCGCAGGGGGTGGTGGGTTTGTTTCTACTGTGTCGGAAGGGATGATTTCTCCTAAGTGGGGGATTGCTCTATTTACCCTGGTATTTGCCCCTGTCGTCTATTTAGGGACTCAATGGGTGGGACGGGTCAATATTGTGCTTATGGGAGGGCTCTGTTTAAGCTATCTGGCTTTTGTCTTTTTAGGTTACCGGGATGTGCAGATCGATTTTTTACATCATGTTAGCTGGCCTGCTGCCATTCTTTCTCTTCCGATTATATTCACCTCGTTTAGCTATCAAGGTATTATTCCCAGTCTTACTTCGTATATGAAGGGTAATGCAAGGCTCGTGCGGGCAGCGATTCTGATAGGGACCGCCGTCCCTTTACTGATTTACATCGTTTGGGAGTTTTTAATCTTAGGGATTATACCTCTCGATGGCCCCTTAGGCCTTTGCCAAGCAAAAGAGCTAGGACAGAGTGCCGTTTTTTCCCTACGCCATTATCTAAGCTCCCCCTGGATTTATGGGATTGGCCAGTCTTTTGCTTTCTGCGCCCTTACTACCTCTTTTCTCGGAGTCACTTTGGGTCTTGTCGACTTTTTAGCCGATGGTTTCAGGGTGGTAAACATGGGAAAAAATCGCCTTCTTCTCTGTGCTGCTGTATTTATTCCCCCCGTTCTCATCGCCTGCTGGAAGCCAGGGATTTTCCTTGGAGCGCTCACCTATGCGGGAGGGATCGGATGCGCCCTTCTTTTGGGTCTCATGCCGGTCCTTATGGTGTGGAAGGGTAGGTATCACAAAGGGTATGGCTTGCGTTATGCTCAGGTAGGTGGTGGTAAGATCATGCTGATACTTTTGGTTCTTATTGTTATCTGTGAAGTGGTTGTCGAATGTATTTCCGAGATAGCAAGCTAACCCACCCTCCCTTTTATGGGTTGATCGGTGGTGAGTTGTAGATCGTATAGGTCACGTCTACGGGTTCAATTAATCCCTGGTTGATAGCTTGGACTCCGGATAGTTGTAGATTCGGTGACTGAAGCAACATCCGGCCGGTGCCCGTATTGCTTAGAGAGTAGCCTATGCCAGATACTTTCATCGTATTGTTTGTTAGGTTCACCATCACTCTGGCGGTCGCTTCATTTTGCATATTCACACCTTGATCCGGCGATGTCCCTCGATTATTCGATAATGTAACTGCGCTATTTTCTGTGCCTGAAAATCCCATAGTCATACAGTCTGATCCGGTATTGCTTGTGATGTGGTTGTTATAAATATAGCTTGTCAGTATAGCGCTATCTTCTATAAGACTGTTTAAGAAGGTACCATGGGAAGATTTATTTTGATTAATATAGGTCCATATAGAGGCATTATCGCTGGCATAGAGATCTATTCCATAATCGATGTTTTGGTAGGTGTTATTCTCTAATGTAAGGTGCGTGATAGAATGATCAGATAATTCAAAATACGTCGTGCCCATGGGGAATCTGTCGTCTGTGCTCGCAAGAGTATTGTTTCCGAGGTTGACATTGAGTATACCACTCGATGTGATATCAAGGGTGGATTGCGCAGAAGAGATCACATTCTCTAGTATATCCATACATCCACGAGCTCCGATCCTTTCTGTCACGAGAATTCCTCTATCGGCATTCTGTAAAAGATTGTTTTCAATCAGGATGGTAGCGTTGCATGAGGTTTGTAGCGTAAGATCTATATTAGTGCGCGTGTTAGAGAATTCATTATTTTTGATATTAAGATCGAACGGAGTAGATGCGGTGATAACGATTCCTTGAGCCCCAAATCCTTGGTTATTTTTGATGTTTATTGTCCCTTGAGGATCAGTAAATAAGCATATTGCGCTAACGCCGGGTAGCCCACCTAGAAATATGTTGTTATTGATCGTAGCATCATAGACCGAATTTCCTGAGATAGCATCGCCAAGCGCTCCGATCCCAAATCCTTGCACTATGTTATGGCTTGCAAGTGTCACTGTAGGGGTAGCGAGAATAGGTATGATTTGCGGTATAGATGAAGTTTGTGCAGGGATCTGTACCGGTCCATAGGCAGAAAAGGCTTGAAAACTCATTGCAGATCCTTGCATCCACTGGTTATTTTTAAGGGTTATAGGATCCTGGTAAGTGAGTAGATTACCTCCATATACATAGATCATATCAGACTCTTGAGCATAACTTTCTGCTTGAGCAAGCAGCCTGTAAGGCTGTTCTGCTGTCCCATCACCCGGATCTCTGGCGGTTTGATCGACAAACACGATATGTAGAGGATCCATGGTTCTTGGATCTAAGGCATCCGTGATCTGTTGGTTTAGATGGGTTACAATCATTTCAAAGCGGGAAACAGGATCGGTAAGATTGCGCTCGAGCGCAATCTTTTGATAGCAGCTTCTCTCTGTAGAGGGACTCTTTATTCTTTTGCCTACGGGGAAGTTAAGTCCAACTGTCCCTTGGATAATCGTTTTAAATAAAGGGTCATAAGAGCCTTGTACTTCCAGCGAGACAAAGCGGGATAGGCTGGAGGTGAGGCGGCAGTACCCCCCTGGAGCATCTAGGTTGCGATGACCTTTAAAATAATAGCCTCCAAGGTACGCATCTAAAGTATAAAACCCCCGGTGGATAAGAGATCTTCCTAGGTTGGCATCACCACCCTTCATAGCAATTTCCCGATTGATATGTAGAAGGGCCTTGTGGCCTGAGAATTGAGAGAAATGCTTATTGGTGATATACGACGATTGAATAATCGGTAGATAGCCGTTAGCATTGAATTTCCACTGGGTGCCAAGGATCTCTATCCCACAGCCGAGCTGCTGGAAGCTTGCGTGTCTTGCCTGTCTAAAATCATAAAATAGATTAAGTCCAAAAACGGCATTGAGTTTTTCTGGCAGATAACGGACTCCTGCTCCAAAGTTGGCAGAGGGATTGCCATCGTTCGATACGTGTCCACGGAGGTCAAAGAAAGGATATAGGTTGTAGATGGGTACCCAGTTAAAAAACATGTCAAGCGATGTATACCCTTGATTATAGCCAATCCCTTTATTCTCTGTATGGGATGTGCTAAAGCGAAAGTGATTGGGTCCCGGCTCGCATTCTTCTCTCTCGCAGGTTTCGGTGCTCTCAGGGAGATCTTCTGCTGAAGCCGTAAGGACTACCTGTGGCCTAGGCGCTGATGAGGTGCTTTTTGTATTTGTAGTTTTAGGTGCATTAGTAAGGACATTGTCCCCTTTCGAAGAGCGGTTGTTTGCGGGGGTGTCTGCTTTTGCAGATTGCGCAAGACTTGCTCGTGTATGTTTTTTCGAAGAAGGAGCAGATCCAGATGTGGCGCTTACAAGCAGAGGTAAAGTCAAAGAATAGCATAGAAGACTTGCAAAAATCTTATTCATGAGCGTTATTTCGTTTTAAGTAGAGGATCGTTGCGTAAAAAATTTCTATAAAGAAAACCTTATCTCATAAAAAATTTAATTGGCAAAGGATAAAAGAGCTGATTTATTTTTTTCTAAAAAGAGCTCTTTCCAATAATAGTTGTCTAAAAGCCCTGTAGGGGGTTTTCCTAAAATCACATAGGCAAGATAGAGGGCTTCTATGGAAGCGAGTCCTTTTGAAGGATCGGGGCAGTCTGGCTGCCTGCGCGGATAGGCTGTTTCAAAACAAGAGGGAAGGGATCTGATGATCGTCGGGTAGTGCCTATTTGATTGGGTCGCCATGGTTTGTGCGTATCGCCAGGTGGCATCGATAAGAAAAATCCCAAGCCCTCTATCTTTTAGGCTTAACTCCTGGCCATCCATGCTAAGGAGGAGGTAAGATCCACTATCGGGTAGAATGCTTGTAGGATAGGTGAAAAACTCCATATCAGAACGCCCTTCAAGCCCTCTTAAACTGCATTTTTTTAAGTTCTCTCTTTTATGGCGCAAGATGCGGGTAGGTAGATTCGTTTCCATTTTCCTCTTTTTAAGGGTCTTGCTGTATAACAGAATTATAAGGATTTATCCAGAATATCTCAATGAACAAAGGGGGTGGTAAAAGAAAAGGGTTGGGTTAAAAAAAACTTTTTTTTATACCCGAGGTAAGGTGAGGTTATGATGTGGCTTGTCAGATTGTGGATTGGGGTGCAGGTGCTTTTTTGCGCAAGCAGCCTTTATGCAGAGGGGATAGACTATTTCTCTATTTCTATCAGAAGTACAGAACAATGGCATCTCACAAGGGAATACGCCAAAGGGAGAAATTTGCCCGTTCTCCTCCTATTTCTAGGTAAGTCCTGGTGTCCTTGGTCTGAGAAAATGGAAAGTGAAGTATTTCGAAATCCCTCTTTTGTAGAAGGGTTGCAGGGGAAATGCTTGGTAGCACGGATCCAGATGCCTGCAAAAATCGACTCAGAACCTGCAAGTGTCCAGATGCAGGATTTAATGAAAGAATTTGCTGTCCAAGAGTCACCTACCATTTTTCTTTTATCTAGTCAGGGGCATATCATTAAAAAAGAGGGTTTCTCTCCGCTGCCTGCAAAAGAGCTATCGATCTACTGGCATCAATGTTTTCTTGCCTATGATCAGATCGATAGCTGCCTTGAAGATATAAGCAAGATATGGAGTGAAAAGGATCTACAGATCTTTTATATACAAGCCAAACATCTTCGTCTTGAAACCTTGCAAGCAAAGATTTTGCAAAGGGCTCTTGCTTATGCGAAGGAGCCTTTTTTTTATGTAGAGCAATATGAAAAGCTCTCTTTGCAGAAAAAGCCTAAATCTGCCGATAGGCTTGCGCTTCGCAAGAAAATTCTGCAGCTCGACCCTCATAATAATCACCTTTCCCAGCTACATATTGCCATGATCGATTTTGCCGAAAAACAACTACATCGAAAAAAAAAGGGGAAAGCACATGACATAGCAGCTCCTCTTATTGACTACATCGATCGGCATGGCAAGAATGACACGGAAAATATCGGGCGTATTGAAATGATGCTTGCTCAATTTTTTTTAAGTAAGGGGGAATATATCGCGGCCAAAGAGTATGCCCAGAGAGCTCATGCAAGGGGGGGGGCTGCTGAGGCCCAGTTAGAGATTTCTCAGATGCTTACGTATATGCAGTCCTTGTATGAGGACTCCATGTACTAGTACATGTTTTCAATTAAAGGGTTGGGTAGAGCTTACTTAATTTTAGTCTTGCATCCGCCGATCTAAATTGCCAGTTCGCTATTATTTTCTTTCCACTCATTGAAAGCCTCCATGGAAAGCGTCAAAAGCTCTAATTACTACAATTTTTTTACCGGTAAAGATAATTGTTGTTGACAAGTAGCCTTAATTATCTCCCAAAAGTATTAGTAAAGACAATCCTCCATGACCCATAATCCCTGAGGGTTCCCTTTATTGATGAAAAAAATATTGCTACCTGACTAGATCTGCAGGTATAATTATAGATGTTTTTCAAGGAAACTTTTCTATGCTCACAAAATATCTAGACCCGACAAATGATGTAGCCTTTAAAAAAATTTTTGGCACAGAAAAGAATAAAGATATTCTGATTCATTTTCTCAATGACATTCTTGTTTTTAGAAGTAAGCAACCTATCGTAGAAGTGGAGTTTTTAAAGCCTGAGCAAAATCCAGAGATTGCCTCTCAGAAAACAAGCATCGTAGATATCTTGTGCAAGGATGAGAAAGGGGGTCT
>CAMDPQ010000061.1 GCA_945905275.1 Chlamydia trachomatis | reverse complement strand
GGATAGAGAAGGGTATGCAGAAAGGACTATCTGAAGGGATAGAGAAGGGTATGCAGAAAGGATTAGCAGAAGGCATACAGAAGGGTAAAGAGGAGGGGGTAAGAAAAAATCAAATAGAAACAGTTAAAAGCATGCTTCAAGAAAAACTCTCTTTATCAGTAGTTGTAAAAATTACTGGCTTAACCCTAGAAGAAGTGCAAGGCATTGAGGCTTCTATAAAAAAACCGCTTCAACATCCGTGCGGTCAATAACATCGTAAAAGCGAATCAAAAAAAATGATCTTTTTAGGCTGATTACTCTTTCTTGTGTTTTACAGGCGATACACTCATGTACAATATCCTTACCTGAACAGTGCCTCATCTGCTGAAGTTCCAGAAAAACCTGAGAGATAAGCAAGTCTTGAATAGGAAGAAGCAAAGCTAACAAAACGGAAGGGTCGCCCTCGTAAAGGAGAAGAACTTCATTTAATAGAGTGTTTATTGCTGTATCATTTTTCTCGAGATCTGTTACCTGGATTTGAAAACAGGTTAAAATTTCAGGTATTACTAAAAATCCCCTTGTTAACACTTTAGACTCATAATCGCTGATTTATCCCTTTAGGAGATTCTGAATTCCTCGCATTAAGTGAGCATTTTGCATCGCAGCTGGGTAAGTTAAAGACGATTTCTGAAAAAAGTCATAGAAAACTCCATTTACATGCTCTTTCTTCTTCTGCCTTGACAGAGATGCTTGAAGGGACGGAGGTGAAAGGGGATCAATATTGGAAAAGAGCTCAGGAGCGTTTGCAAAAAGCAAAAGCTCATCTGGCCCAGGTGCCTACTACCTTACAAGCTGAACTGCGCTCTTATTAGATCGAAGGATTTCAATGGCTGTCTTCTTTGGCGCCATGGGGAGTAGGTGCTTGTCTTGCAGATGATATAGGTCTTGGTAAAACTCTGCAGGCTTTAGCCTTGATTTTAGAGCATGCTGCTGTAGGACCTACTTTGGTTGTTGCTCCGACCTCTGTCTGTGCAAATTGGATTAGTGAGGCAGCTCGATTTGTTCCTTCCTTAAAAACCTTTTTACATGCCGATGATCGCAATTTATTAGATATTGGTCCGATGCAATTGTGTGTGACAAGCTATGGCTTATTGCATCAAGATATCGATGTTCTGGCAGGAGTGGAATGGCAGACAGTCATCTTAGATGAGGCTCAGCCGATTAAAAATGCGCATACTAAGCGATCCCAATCTGTTATGCAGCTGAAAGCATAGATTAAGATTATTCTCATAGGGACTCCGATTGAAAACCACCTAAGTGAGATGTGGAATCTATTTCACTTTATTAACCCAGGTTTTCTTGGATCCTATGCCTCTTTTTAGAAACGGTTTATCGATCCCATTTAACAAAAACAAGATGACCATGCGCGTCAAGCTCTTAAAAAGCTCATACATCCCTTTATTTTACGCCGCTTAAAAACACAGGTATTAAAAGATCTTCCTCCGCGGATTGATAAAATTCTTTTTGTTCCCCTCAATGAGAAATCTAAAGCTTTTTACCAACCCCTTAGGCAGACGGCCATTGAAAAGCTATCCTCTATGCCTTCGGTAAAAAAACGGATTCATATTTTAACAGAGATCACTCGGATGCGTAGGTCGTGCTGTGATCCCTCTCTGGTGATTCCTGATGGGCAGTTGCCTAGCCCAAAATTAGAGATGTTAATCCAGTTAGTCGAAGAGTTGCTTGCCAACCAGCATCGAACTTTGATTTTCAGTCAGTTTGTACCGTTTTTAGACAAAGTAAGAGAGAAGTTCTTAGACAAAGGGGTCACGGTTCAATATCTGGATGGAAGTACTCCTCAAGTAGACAGGCAAAAACGGATCGAAGCTTTTCAGAAAGGGGAGTCAGACTTTTTCCTCATTAGCTTAAAAGCTGGAGGTACCGGATTAAACCTTACAGCCGCCGATTATGTCATTCATCTAGACCCATGGTGGAATCCTGCTGTCGAAGATCAAGCGTCTGATCGGGCTCGTCGTATGGGACAAACTAAACCTGTGACGATTTATCGTCTGATTGCCCATGGGGCGATTGAAGAGAAAATGGTGTAGCTACATAAGGATAAACGGCATTTAGCTACAGATCTGCTTGCAGGAACCGATATAAAAGGTAAGCTCAAAAGATCAAGATTTATTAGCGCTGCTGTAGCTGTCAAAATGTGCAGTGATTGCAAAACACCTCCCAAAGGGTGTATCCAGCTGTTCCCTTAAATCTTTTAAAATGCATATACTGCGCTTACATACGATAATTGATGGGAGAGTATCATGGTGGATGCAAAAAAATTTGAAGAGGCGTCAGCTGGCTATAATATCCAAATTATAGGGCGGACTGTATTTGTGACCGATGCAATGAAAAATCATGCGATGCATAAGCTTGCTAAATTAGAACGTTTTCATAATCATCTCATCGATGTGCATGTAACACTTGATGTAAATAAGCTAGAGCATTCTGCTTTAATTATTATGAAGTTTGATCATTTTAAAGTCACCGGACATGCAAGTGCCTCGGATATGTATGTAGCTATTGATCAGGCAGCGGATAAATTGCAAAAACAAGTTCGCCGATGGAAAGACAAGATCCAAGATCATACTAAGAAAAAGATGTCGATTGGAGAGATGCAGGTCAATATTCTCATGCGCCCTAATGAGGTAGCAGAGTATAACGAAGATATGGAGATAGAGCTGGAAGCGGAAAGACAGAAGCAGTTGAATCCAGGTAAAGTCATCCGAAAGAAAAGCATTCCACTGAAAATATTAACAAGTGATGAAGCGGTTATGAAAATGGAGCTGTCAGGGGATCCTTTCCTTATATATAAAGGGGAAGAAGATCAGAAGCTTAAGGTGATCTACCGTACTAAAGACGGTAATTACGGTGTCATCAGAACAGAATAAACAAGAAATTTTTGATTCTATCCGTAAGAAATGGGTCCACTGTACACCTGAAGAAATAGTTAGGCAGCAACTCATTAACCATATGGTCTATGAGCTCTTTTATCCTAAAGAGCTCATAGCTATTGAAAAAGTTCTCTCTTCGATCCCAACCGTAGATCCTGGCAATATGCAGTTACCCGATCGCCGAGTCGATCTTATCTGTTTTGCTAAAGGGATTCATCCGAGCTATCCTCTATACCCTTTACTTCTTGTTGAATGTAAAGAATCCATTTTACTAAAAAAAGAGGCTCAGGATCAGGTGATAGGGTATAATTATTTTATTAAGGCATATTTTGTAGCTGTGGCTTATCCTGGTGGTGTTGAATGGGGGTGTTATGATCGTAAGAAACAAGAGTATCTTTTTTTTCCTTCATTGCCCCCTTATTCCCGTCTTATACAAGCGGTAACTCATGCAAGGTTATGAAGACGTCTCGGTTCTGTGTGTTCCATCAATGTATTTGCAGCCCTATTTTAGCCAGCTTACAGAATGGGTCCATGGAAAAGAGGGTCGCTTCTTGGTGATCCTTGAAGAGAGCCAAGGCCTGGATTTCTTTCCGTCCTATAAAGGGCCTATACGCTCTTATCGGTTAACCGATCCCATAGGGGAGGTATTCACATCTATTGCATGGGAGTATGTGTTTTTATCTATTACATTATGGCTGCCAGACGCCTCTGTATGGGAGCATAGCCAGGTGTTCGACAGATCTATTCTCGGTGTGCATCTTGTGGCCTCAGAAACGCAAGACTTCTATGCTAAAGCGATCTATAACACGTGTATCAATGCCGGCCGGGTGCCTCACCTTGATTCTCTTGCCAGACTGGAAGGTTTCTTTAAGGATGTACCAGCTATCATCTGCGGAGCAGGTCCAAGCCTTTCTGGTCAGATGGAGCTTCTTGCATCGTTGGCGTCCAAAGCACTGATTTTTGCAGGGGGCGCGTCTATATCTGCTTTGTCCTCAGGGGGGGTTCCCTTTCATCTAGCAGGAGGAGTTGATCCCGCGCCCGATGAAAATCGATGTATCCCTGTCATAGCCTCCGACGTACCCTTTTTTTATCAGACCCGATTTTCCTCAGATATTCTGGCTCAATTCAGAGGGATTAAGATCCCTGTGCCAATGGCACATGCTGGAGCCTTTGATCGCTGGTTTGCAAGAGAGTCCGACGAAACAATGGAGCTCGACGGCGGATGGACTGTGGCCACGTTTATGACCTCTGTTGCGACGTTTTTAGGATGTAGTCCGATCATTTTTGTCGGTATGGACTTTGGTTTTACAGAGGATATGTATGCCAGGCAAGTCTGTTGCCATCAGAAACCCCTTACCGGTCATATTCGTCAAACAGAGGCAGGTATGCAAACGAAAACAGATTGGATCATGGCCTCCCTCTGGCTCTCAGAATGGGTAGAGGTTCATCCTAATACATGTTTTATCAATACATCGGATCTCCATTCTCTTTCTCACGCCCGGGCCATGTCCCTTGCCGATGCCGCACAGAGCTATTTACATAGGGAATATAATATGACGGCAGAGGTGGAAAAAATGATCCAGTTAGCTGGAGCAGGTGCAGGCTCCGATAAGCCAAAGCAGGCTGGTATAAGGTTCGAGCAAAGCCTGCAGCGAGCAAGAGACTATATTCAGGGTATGCTGGCTCTATATGAAAAACAGTATCCGAATGATCCCAGTGGTAAGGCGGAATTTGTCCTTTTCCAGCATGAGTTGGAGGAGGAAATCTTTTATCAAACGGTCATCGAGCCTGTTTGGCTCGTATGGCAGAAGGTCTTTATAAGAACGAGAGGTATCGATCTGCACAACCACCTGCTTCATCAAATTCTTTTTTTCCATAAAATCCTTAATGAACATAAGGAGCTCATAGCCAGTATATGAATGAAGCATGCTATGCATTTAGGGAAGGATCCTACCAGATCACAGATCCAGATCTGGCTATATCATATAAGGATCAGGAGAGCATCATTCGATTGCCAAAGGATCTGACACCTCTTCTGGATGGCCCTGAGGTGTCGGTCCACCGGTTTGCAACAGGGCAGATAGAGAAAATATACTGTCTCAAAGAAGAGATGCGCCATGGGGAGGCAAGACACTTTTATCCCGAAGGCAATCTTTTGTGGGAGGGGTTTTATAAGGAGGGTAAGCTACACGGCCCGTCTACGTATTTTGGAAGTGAGGGGGGGCTTTTATCAAAAACCTGGTTTGTTCAAGGGCGCCAGGAAGGGATCGCTTATCAGTATTCTCGTCATGGGGCATTGCTACGCATGATCCGTTTTAAAGAGGGTCGCCTCCATGGCATACAACAGTCGTTTTATGAAAAGGGAAAAAAGAAAAGCGAGATGTGTTACGACAGAGGCTTGTTAGAAGGAGATCTATTTTTGTTTTTTGAAGGGGGAGGGATCAAGCGCTCTTCTCACTTTAGTAAAGGGGAAAAACAGGGATCTGACAAGATCTTTAATGCGGCAGGGATTCTCATCGATGAAGGGTGTTATGATCAGGGGCTTTGTATAGGTATACATAGAAGGTACTTCCCTTCTGGGGTTGTAGCCGAAGAGATTTCTTATGATATTTCCGCAGGCACACAAAGAAAAAAGTGGGATCTAGAAGGTAGTCTCATTACGGGAGGTTCTGTTGGAAGTATCTAGCATTTATGATCAGACAGAACGACATCTAGCTTTACTCCAGGAGAGGTATCCCGATATAGCCTTTGCGTATATGTTCCGTAAGGATAAAAAAGTAGCTCCCCTAGGTGAGCCTATCGATCTAGATCAGTGGATCAGTGAGCTTGATATCAATCGCATCGAGATCCTCTACCTCTATGGAATAGAAGAAGGGATCTACTACCAGGGTCTACGCAGCTGGCTTAAACAAAAAAAAGAACGCGTGCTGGTGATTTTAGAATCCTCTATAGAGCAGTTTACTCCTTTTTTAGCCTCAAGAGAGGCAGAGTCTCTTCTTCTTGATCCTCAAGTTCTTTTGCGTCTTGTAACCGGTAATCAGGCTTGGGAATATGTTTTACAAGAATGCTGCATCGCCTTTCCTAGTGAAAAAGTCGATTTGGTAGCATCCCGGAGATACCAAAAGAAATATCGCAAAAAAGTAGCAAAACTTAAACTTTCCCTCTATCGCAAGGCCACTTTGTTTTATTCTCTTTTGTGTGAGAGTTTGCAGTACCATTTTCTGATGGAGAATCTCTTGCCCAATATGGGACATATAGCGCAATCCTGCTATGTTAATCAGCTTAAAGGAGTGTTTGCAAATGTCCCTGCCATCATTTGTGGAGCCGGGCCTTCGCTCGATAGCGTCAAGCAAGATCTTCAGCAATTAGAGAATCATGCTCTTATTTTTGCTGGAGGCTCTGCCATCTCAGCCCTTACCTCACAAGGGGTTCGTCCCCATATCGCTCTAGCCCTCGATCCCAATGATGAAGAATACCTCAGAGTCAAGACAGCTCAGGCTTTTGACATCCCCTTGTTTTTTGCTCCTCGTCTAAAAACTCAGGTTTTGAATCTGCTTAGCTCCCCTTTAGGGTACATGTCGACAGGGACTGGGGGAGGGTATGAATCTTGGATGGAAGAGCGTCTAGGATTGCGACTGCCTCGTCTAGGAAGGGATTTGAGCTGTGAGGCACTTTCCGTGACCACCTTGATCGTCTCTTTAGCTCAACATATGGGGTGCTCTCCGATTATTTTTTGTGGTGTAGACCTTGCGTATACCGATAAAAAACGATATGCAGAAGGGGTGATGGTCTCTTCGAGAGTGGATATACCCACGCTCCAAAAGGTTCAGGATGCTAGCAACAAGATCGTTGTTAAAAAAGACAGGCATGGAAAAAAAATCTATTCTCTGGTGCGATGGGTTATGGAGGCAGAAGTGCTTGGTCAATATGCCAAAGATCATCCACATATCCCCTTTTTTAATGCAGCCCCCGCAGGCCTTCCTATACCTGGCATCGAGTATCAAGACTTTTCTCTACTTGCACGAGAGCTCCGAACAAACCACTTAGACCTCCACGGGATGCTTCATGCAGCCATGGAAGAGGCAGCCCTTGCTCCTGCAGAGACAGTGGATTCCCTGAATACAGAGCTGCATGACAGTCTGAAGAGGGTCATCGGTTATATAACATCGATTGTACAAGAGATCGCGCATTTAGAAGAATGTATTGCAGATCTGAGCTACCCTCTGCTGTCTGCTAAGAGGGTCTTGCTCGATATGGATCTGCAAGAGGAACTGGCCTATGCCGTTTTACTACAAACAGCGCCTGATTCCATAGAAAAGCTTTTTTTGCGCGGCTTTTGGACTAATGCAGTCGAAGATTCACTGGAATACCGGCGCTGTTTTGTAAACAAACAAAAAATCAAATATCGTCATCTGCTCGAAATTGCGAGACATTATAGCAAGGTATTTACTAAGCATTAAGTAATGCTGTATTCTTTGAGTTTATTTCTGAGGGTTTTGATGCTGATATCAAGGGCCTCTGCCGCTTTTGTTTTATTGTTTTTCATGAGCTTAACCGTGCTGAGGATGTGATTTTTTTCAATCTGGGCAAGGCTTGCCCCCGGCTCTATGATCTGTATAGAAGGTTGTGGTACAGGGCACGAGAGATCTATAAGTAGGTCTCCCGGTTCAATAAAATGGTCGATGTTCATCACAACACTTCTTTCAATCACATTAGCAAGCTCTCGAATGTTGCCAGGCCATGGGTAGGCAAGTAATCGTTGGCGCGCACTATCAGAGAGTCTTTTTCGGTTTTTATGATTTTCCAGGCAGATCTTTTCTAAGAAAAACTCTGCCAGAGGCAGTATGTCTTCCTTTCTTTCTCGTAACGGAGGAAGATGAAGCGGTACGACATT
Source organism: Chlamydia trachomatis (assembly GCA_945905275.1). GTDB lineage: Bacteria > Chlamydiota > Chlamydiia > Chlamydiales > Rhabdochlamydiaceae > VGMB01. Next base: position 3,988 of record CAMDPQ010000061.1, on the reverse strand, counting down.
AAGCCTGTAATAGAGGTCTTCTCGAAACTGTTTTTTTTCTATCGTCTCTTTCATATTTCGATTCGATGTCGAGATAAAGCGGGTGTCTACCTGAATCGATTTGCTACCACCTACACGTTCAAATTCTTGCTCCTGAATGGCTCTAAGGAGCTTGGGCTGGATCTCTAAAGGGATCTCAGAGATCTCATCGAGCAGTAGGGTGCCAGTGTCTGCCAGCTCAAAACGGCCAATCCGTCTATTAATAGCCCCGGTAAAAGCCCCTTTTTCATGCCCAAAAAATTCCGATTCTAAAAGGGTATGAGGAATAGCTGCGCAGTTGACGCGGATGAATGGCTTAGAGGCACGCAAAGAACCAAAATGGATCGCGCTCGCAATCACCTCTTTGCCTGTGCCTGATTCACCGCTGATAAATACAGAGGCGTTGCTTTTAGCAATTTTAGCAGCTCTTTCCATCATTTCTTTCATAATGGGACTTTCGGCAATCATCTGCCTTTTTTCCAGCGAATGTTTTAACGAGACCTCATGGCGTAGCAGTTCATTTTCTTGGACGAGAGCGCCATGCTCTTGCGCTTTTTCGATCACCGTTTCCAAAGTTTCTTTAGGAAAGGGTTTAATTAGATAGTTAAATGCACCCAGACGCATTGCTTCAACTGCTGTTTCTACGCTTGCATAGGCAGTGGTCAGGATGAAAATCGTTTTTGGATAGACTTCTTTGGCCTCACGTAAGACTTCTATTCCAGATAGATCAGGCAATCGAATATCGCTAATAATTAGATCAAAGATTTCTTTCTTTATCAGATCAATTGCTTTTCTTCCTGTATCTGCATGGACTACCTGCCACCGTTTTCTTTGCAATACTTCGATTACAAAGGCTTTCATTAACGGGTCATCTTCTACGAGAAGTACTTTTTCAATCCTCATAATACACAGCCTTTGATAGGAAGGGTGATGATAAACAGGGTTCCACAATCAGATGATGATTTTACATCGATTTGTCCTCCGTGCGATTGGATGATTTTATAGCTCTGGTGCAGACCTAGGCCATTGCCCTCATCTTTGGTCGTAAAAAAGGGGGAAAAGAGTCTTGGAAGGTTTTCGAGGGGGATGCCAGGGCCGCTATCTTTGATAGTAAGAACTACGTTATCTTCTTTGGTAAATGCGGTGATATGAATCACTCCCTCATGGTCAATGGCTTGATAGGCGTTGCGTAGAAGATGGATTAGGCTCGAGCGGATCATAGCCCGATCGGCAAGAAGGTAGATGCTATTGTCGTACGCTTGCAGATGGATTTGAATCGGCTTGGTAAAAGAGGGGTCGATGGCAATCTGCTTACGTATCTCCTCTATTTGCTCAACAATATCGATCGTTTCCAGTTTTGGGCATAGAGGGCGTGCGCTCTGCAATACATTTTCAATAAGCTGCCCAATGGTTTTACTCCCTTCGATAATATAGCCTACCATCCGGCTCCATTCTGGGTGATCCTTCTCTAGGTCACTTTGTAGTAGAGAGGCAAACCCCTCTATCCCGCCGAGTGGATTACGGATCTCATGGGCAACTGTTGCTGCCATCTGCCCGAGCTCTTGCATGCGTATCTGTTGCTGCTCGAGCTTCATCTGCATACGTTGTTTTGTGATGTCGCGAATGACCACAATAACACCTTGCTGCGATCGATTTTTGCGAGCAACAGGACTTGTGGATATTTCGAGTTCTTTCTCTCTTCCTTGCTTGCCGCTGTAGAGCGTATAGGTAATCTGAGGGCAGAGCATCTTCTGTAAGACCTCAGACATAGAAAACCCAAAGGCCTCGTTAGAGAAGTTTTCACTGTAGCGCGTAAATAGAACATCCTTTTTTTTTTGCCCAAGGATCTGTTCTGCCGCATCGTTATAGGTCGTGATGATCCCTGCATGGTTAATAAAGAGGAGTCCTTCATGCATATTTTTGATGATGCTGTCGAGATAGTGAGTGACTCGGTCTAGTTGCTTGGTTTTATCTTGTAGGGATTGTCTAAGCTCAGCAATAGTTTTCTGAAGCAGGGCCCGCTCATCTTCCTGATAGGAGTCTTCTTTTATCGAGTTAAAAGAAGAAAATAATGCGATTTCTTGTTCCATGTTTGCCTCTTTTTCCCTTTCTTCTTACAATGTGAGTAAAAAAGGGGATCACCCTTACTTGTGTATATGAGTAAAAAAAAATTAAATTTCTATGATTAAATCGATTCTTTCTGCCTGTTGCCTAGCTTTTTTCCTGTCTGCTTGTTCAGGTCTTGAACAGTCTCACCAAGCAAAAGTGAGAGAGGTCAATGCCCAAAAAGAGGCTATATACCGTAATGATACGGATGAGAATTATGTGATCGAGACTCCTGTTCCTAGGGTTCGAGAGGCCTATCCATGGGAATCTTCTGCCGAGGCGAAGTTTCCTCGGATTACCAAAGAATTTTTTCGATGCAAGGGAAGCTGTCTGCATCCCCCCTTGCATAAAGAGGGAGAGTCGGTAGATCCTGTGTTCGACTGTGATGGTTTGTTAAAACATAGTCTGCCTGTCCGTGGTGGAAAAGAGTTTATCTACCCTATCCTCCTGGATCTTTTAAACTATGTGCAGAAAAAGACAACCCATAAAGTGGTTATCACCTGCGGTCACAGGTGTCCGGCACATAATGTATACTCTGACAAGAGCCTATTTAATACCAATTCTAAGCATATGCTTGGTGGTGAGGTTGATTTTTATGTCGAGGGGATGGAGCAGGCTCCAGACCAAATTGCCCAGTTGATAATGGACTATTTTACAGAAGAGCTGCCTTATAAGGGGCATAAAGAGTATGAGAAATTTCTCCGTTTAGAAAGCCATCTCACCAATGTGTCCTGCCCGCCTTGGTATAATAAAGAGATTCTTATTAAGATCTGTCAGAAAGCCGAGGGGAGAGATTTTGATAATACACACCCTTATCCCTATGTGTGTATTCAGGTGAGGTTTGATAGGGATCTTTCAGAAAAGGTGGTGTATTCTTGGGATAAAGCCTTTAAGGGTTTTTTAAGATATTGAAATATATTAACTACGGTCCCTATAATCCCTTCTAGCCTATATGCCGATGTGGCGGAATTGGTAGACGCGATAGACTCAAACTCTATTTCTAGCAATAGAGTGCTGGTTCGAGTCCAGTCATCGGCATTTCACCGGACAAAGTCTCTGAAAAGAGCAGTTGTCCGGTTTTTCCATTTTCTAACCCCTTGTTTTTCTGTAGGATAAGTGCAAGTGCAGGGTTCAATGGGGTGGTTCGATAACTATCTTCTCGAAAATGCAATTTTGCAGGGAATATCGAACCAAGCAACTTTTGCTTAATTTCAATCGAAGCATTCATGTAAAACCCACTCAAATTGCTCAAAAGAGGATTCTTCACCTATACAGACCAGAGTAAGACCCGTTATAGGATCTACTTTCTGATCTTCTGGAAGATCGATGATTTGGGTTTCTACAGGAAGATCATCGGGGAAAGTGATCGTATTAATAGGAGTGGATTTAGCTTTTCTTTTTTCATGAGTGGGTACAAAGATCTTTTCCTCTTCATCCTCTGGCTCTACAGGTTCTAGCCCTCGAAGAAATTGCTCAGCTTCGTTTGAAATGAAACGCTCAGACTTCCGCCCAAATAATTGCCTTTTGAGCCAGTCAATTTGCTCTTGCAGGGATTTAACTTGCGCTTCAAGAATCTCGTTTTTTTGCTTAAGCAAATCTATTTCAGAAAGTGTTGTTGTCATGCATGAAAGCATACACTTTTTCCCTATGAAATCACAGGGAAAAAGAATGAAAGATAGAGTTATTCTAAGGAGAATCTACAGGCTGTTTTTTGTGGAATAATCCCTTCAAGTAACATGAAAAACTGACGCCGATCCATTTGTTTTTCTGAGGACTTTTTAGAAAAGGTTCCCTTCTCCAATCGTTTGTGCCAAATGGCCAATCCATCAACATCCCAATACAAAACCTTCATTCGGTTGCGGGT
>CAMDPQ010000060.1 GCA_945905275.1 Chlamydia trachomatis | reverse complement strand
GATTGCTCTTATGCTTGAAAAGTATAAAGGGGTTCCTTCCTTATTCCTAAGAAAAGGAACCTGAAAAATAGAAGAAAGTATGGGATTCAGCAAAAAATTGTTGAAAAAAACTTCGTTCCTCCTCATTTTATATGAGGTATAGCGGTTATTTTTCTTCTATTTTGCAGGTAGAGTAAGCATGTAAGTGCATTGCCTCTACTTAGGCAATGACCCTAGACTGACATTGAATAGACACAAAGAACCGGAGTAGTCCTTCTGAACTGCAGAATCAATAGAGAAATACGCGCTTTGAAAGTGCGTGTGATAGACAAAGATGGAGACCAGCTTGGCATCCTTCCTACATCTGAAGCGATAGCAAAAGCTGAGCTTGTAGGACTAGATCTAGTGGAGATTGCTGCTACTGCTGAGCCTCCTGTATGTAAAATTATCGATTACGGTAAGTATCGTTACCAGATGACGAAAAAAGAAAAAGAGAGCAAGAAGTCTCAGCATCAGGTAAAAGTAAAAGAGCTAAAACTCAAGCCAACAACTGATGATCATGATATTTTAGTGAAAATCAAGCATGCCCGGGAATTTATTACGAAGGGCGATAAAGTGAGAGTTACCTGTGTGTTTCGCGGAAGGGAGCTGGCTCATCCTCAAATAGGTAGGAGAGCTGTTGAGAGGATTTGTGAAGAACTCTCAGATATTGCGACTCCTGAGTCTGATGCAAAGTTAATGGGAAGAAATCTTTCCACTGTGCTTGCTCCAGGCGGCAAAAAGAAATCCGTGTAAGCGCTATATGACATATTGAAATTATAAGAGGGGAGTATTAAAAATGCCAAAAATGAAGACACGCAAGGCTGTAAAAGCTAAGTTTAAAGTGACTGGTACTGGCAAGCTTCTTCAGAGCCACCCTGGAAGAAGGCATAAGCTAGCTAAAAAATCATCGAATCGTAAGCGTCGTTTGCTAAAACAATCTCTTGTTAACAAAGCACAAACGAAAATGTATTCGCGTCTAATGGGCGTGGCTTAAAAAATAAAACTGGAGTACTATCATGGTAAGAGTCACGAATTCTGTGGCTACCCATCGCAGAAAAAAAAGATTGCTGAAGCAAGCTAAAGGCTTTGTAGGCGATCGTAAAAATCACCTTCGTCTCACAGCAGATGCGGTGATGTCTGCTATGGCATTTAATTATGTTCACAGAAAACAAAAGAAAAGAGATTTCCGCAAGCTTTGGACGATTAGACTGAGTGTTGCTGCAAAAATGCAGGGCATTTCTTATAGCAAATTTATTAACGGTCTCAAGCGAGCAGGCTGCTTACTGAACCGTAAAATGTTATCTGAAATGGCGATTCGCGATCCTAATAGCTTTGCAGTTGTAGCGGGCGCAGCGAAACAAGCTTTAGCTTAATTGCTCTGACATTCTTATTGCGCCTATGTCTTGGATGCAAGACATAGGCTTTTTTTTTGTACCAAAGAGGCTGTTATGAAAGAAAAAACTACCATTATACGTAATCAATTTAAAGCTGATTTAGAGAAATTACAGAACACAAAAGATGCTGATCTTCTCCAGACACGCTATCTTGGTAAAAAAGGTCCTGTCCAAGAGTTGATGCTTTCCCTAAGAGACTGCAAACCCGAAGAGCGACCCATCATGGGCAAGGTCATTAATGAACTAAAAGAAGAGATTTCGGTTCTTTGTAAACAAATGATCGATAGCCTCGAGGCTGCAGAACAAGCTAAAAGAATTGAAGGGGAAAAGCTTGATGTCACTCTTCCCGGGAGAAGGCGTTTTATGGGCCGAAAACATCCTTTAACTCTGCTCCGTGACGAGATCATTCAGATTCTTTCTGAGATGGGGTTTTCTGTTCAGTATGGGCCCGATATCGATTCGGATTATTACAATTATGAAGGATTGAATTTCCCAGCTGATCATCCAGCAAGAGAGATGCAGGATACGTTTTATATCACCAAAGATTTACTCCTTCGCTCACATACCTCGAATACTCAATTGCGTGTTATGGAATCACATAAGCCACCCATTCGTATTATTGCTCCTGGAACTGTCTATCGCAATGAAACAATCAGTGCAAGATCTCATGTTTTTTTTCATCAAATTGAAGGCTTATATATCGATCAAGATGTTTCCTTTGCAGATCTTATGTCTACAATGGAAGAGTTCTGGAGTAAATTATTTAAAGTTAAGGTAGAGACCCGATTTCGTCCTAGTTATTTCCCTTTTGTCGAGCCAGGTATGGAGGTTGATATCAAGTGCACTTCTTGCGAAGGAGCTGGTTGCAGGCTTTGTAAGCATACAGGGTGGCTTGAGGTGGCTGGCGCGGGGATGGTTCATCCAGAGGTTTTGCGTAATGGAGGGATTGATCCAGAGGTTTATTCAGGGTTTGCATGGGGACTTGGTATTGAAAGACTTGCTATGCTTCGTTATGGCATGAAGGATATTCGGCTGTTTGCGGAAAACGATCTTCGATTTTTATCGCAGTTTTGATTGATTTAATTTCATAGGGCTGTATAATTTGCCCTTCTTAACTTAGTGGAAGAGTGGCAGAGTGGCCTATCGCGGCTGTCTTGATAACAGCAGTCCGGCAACGGACCGTGGGTTCGAATCCTACCTCTTCCGATCAGACCTCAAACGAAAGTTTGAGGTCTTTTTTTTGACTCAGCCACACCTTGCCTCATGCTAATCAGCCGCTCTTTAGGCCGACTAGAAAAATCAGGATCCCTCAAACAAAAAGGGATAAGTGCTATGAAGGACAGCTGCCGATACGGGGATGTTTTACATAGGTGCTAGCCAATCGAAATCATAAGACTCAGTGCCATAATCACAATCAATGATACTTTGAACATCTTGCGTGCCCATGAGATGTGGCATTGCGTTTTCCATCCTTTTGCTGCAAGCATGACCCAGAAAATACCACATCCACTGGCTATGGTAAGATACAAATATCCAGTATAACCGAAGTATGTGGGTAGTAGGGAAGCGATGGCGAAGGCAAGTGTATAATAAAACATCTGTGTTTTCGTATTAGCAATCCCATTGATTACAGGAAGGACGGGAACCGCTGCTGCCTGATATTCACCCATTCTATATAGGGCAATCGCATAAAAATGGGGCATTTGCCATAGAGCGACAATCAGGAATAACAAGATCGCTCCAAGATCAATATAGCCGCTGACTGCGCAGTATCCAACAACAGGAGGAATTGCTCCTGCTATGCTTCCTATCAAGGTCCCGTGAATGGACTGTTTTTTCATCGGAGTATAGATAAAGACGTAGACTATAAATCCGAGCAGAGCCATCGCGGTTGTTAGAAGATTTGTAAAAACACTTAAAATACAGACTCCTGCAATGAGGAGAATGACTGCAAATTGATGAGCGGCTCGTATAGAGATACTACCCTTCACCATAGCTCGATTTTTCGTTCTGCTCATTTTTTCGTCGATGGCTTTATCTTTTATGTTATTCAAGACGCATCCAGAGGCGATAACAAGACTTAACCCAAAGAACATAGCAAAAAAACAAGCTGGATCGAAAGCCCTGTGAAGGGCAAGAAAAAAACCTCCTATAGCTGTGATTAGATTTCCTATAATAATGCCAGGCTTGGTGAGTTGAACGTAATTTTTAAGCATGTAGCTTCCTTGATTTTCTATGTAAACATTCGGTTTTATCTTGTCATCTATCCAAATGTCCATAAAATTATTTTTTATTGAATAAGTATAGACAAAGTCATTGAGTTATTGTAGAAGGGGTAATGATGTAGGGATAAGCCGTTTTCTCTTAGCTAATTCTAGGTAATATCATGAAAAGAATATTCAAAGTCGCATTGATCTTGTTGGTGCTGATCGGTATTACAGCAGCATCGGTCTTTTATATTCAGAATAATACAATCGATGTGCTTGAGCCGAAGGGGATGATAGCTATAAAGGAAAAAGATATCATCGTTACAGCCTCTTTACTGATGCTTCTGATTGTCGTTCCCGTTCTTATCTTAGCCGGTTTTTTTGCTTGGCGTTATCGGGAAGAAAATACCAAAGCCAAACATGCTCCTGACTGGGAACATAATACCATCGCTGAATATTGCTGGTGGGGTGTTCCTCTTGTGATTATTTTTGTGTTATCAGTGATTACTTATCGCTCGAGCCATGAGCTAAATCCTTTTAAATCAATAGAGTCAGATAAAAAGGCCCTGTCTATTCAAGTTGTGGCTTTGCAGTGGAAATGGTTATTCATTTATCCAGAGCAAGGAATTGCTACGCTGAATTATGTCGAATTTCCAGCGGGCACCCCGGTGGAATTTGAAATTACCGCAGATGCGCCAATGAATTCTTTTTGGATTCCTCAGCTCGGTGGACAGATCTATGCGATGCCTGCAATGCGCTCAAAGCTCTCCTTAATCGCAGATGAAGAAGGGACCTTTCGAGGTCTTTCTGCTAACCTTAGCGGGTCTGGTTTTGCTGGCATGAGGTTTGCTGCAAAAGCTGTTAGTGATCAGGAGTTTTCCCGTTGGATGAAGACAGCTCAATCTTCATCGATCCATCTCGATATGCAGCGATATAATGCTTTGGCATCTCCGAGTGAAAATGATCCTGAAGCCACCTTTATCCTCTCTGAGAACCAGCTATTTAATAAGATCCTTATGAAATATATGGAGCCTGCAAAGTAGCAGTAGAACCTTTAAGGAAACATTATGTTCGGAAGACTAAATCTCGACGCCTTTAAGCACGATGCGATTGAAAATCTCGCAGGGGTCTCCATGGTTATGGGGCTTATTGGGATCATTGCTCTTTTAACCTATACAAAACGGTGGACATGGCTTTGGAAAGAATGGATTACAAGTGTTGATCATAAAAAAATCGGGATCATGTATATCATTGCCTCCACTGTCATGCTCTTTAAGGGACTGGTCGATGCGGTTATGATGAGGGCTCAGCAAGCTCTTGCTTGCGGGGATTCCATGGGTTATTTAGGAGCAGATCATTACCAGCAGATCTTTACCGCCCACGGAGTAACCATGATTTTCTTTGTGGCTATGGGGTTTGTTTTTGGGTTAGTTAACCTCATTATCCCGTTGCAGATCGGTGCCCGTGATGTAGCTTTTCCGTTTCTTAATAATTTAAGCTTCTGGCTTTTTGTGGCCGGCGCCCTGTGTATTTTAGTTTCCTTAAGTGTAGGCTTCTATGCCGGAACAGGTTGGTCTGCCTATCCACCTCTGTCTGGTATTCATTATAATCCAGGTGTTGGTGTAGATTACTGGTTATGGAGTATACAAATATCTGGTGCTGGAACGCTTCTTGGTGGCATTAATATCCTCGTTACAATTTTAAAGATGAGATGCCCTGGGATGACCCTCATGAAGATGCCGGTTTTTGTGTGGGCGACTTTAGCAACGATGATTCTCGTAGTTTTTGCTTTTCCTATTTTAACAGCCACAGCTGCTATGCTCTCTACTGATCGTTTAATTGATACCAGAATCTTTACCGAAGGTTTTGGTGGTAATCCCATGATGTATATCAATCTATTTTGGGCATGGGGACATCCCGAAGTGTATATCTTAATTCTGCCTGCTTTTGGCGCTTTTTCTGAAATTGTTCCTGTATTTTGTCGTAAGCGCTTATTTGGATATAAATCGATGGTCTATGCTATTATAGGGATTTCGTTTCTCGCCTTTATTGTCTGGTTACATCACTTTTTTACCATGGGTTCTGGGGCCAATGTAAATGCGTTTTTTGGGATTATGACGATGATCATCGCTCTGCCAACCGGGGTGAAGGTATTTAATTGGATCTTTACTATGTTCCGCGGCAAAATTAAGCTTGCTACACCTATGTACTGGTTTCTCGGATTTATTGTGACGTTCACAATCGGGGGTATGGCCGGGGTGCTTATGTCCATTCCAGCTGCTGATTTTCAGGTCCATAATAGTCTGTTTTTAATTGCTCACTTTCATTTTGTCATCATCGGTGGTGCAGTGTTTGGCTTTTTTGCGGCCTATACCTATTGGTTTCCAAAGTTTACCGGATTTATGTTAGATGAGAAACTGGGTAAGGTGGCTTTTTGGTTATGGATGTCAGGCTTTTTAATTGCTTTTTCCCCTCTTTATTTACTCGGATTTATGGGGGCAACAAGACGGCTAAACCATTATGATGTACCGCAGTGGCAGCCTTTATTTATAATAGCGGCTGTTGGAGCTGTTCTGGTCTTAATAGGGACAGGGGTCCAAGTACTACAGCTGCTTGTCAGTATTAAAAACAGAAAGAAAAATCTAGATGTCACAGGAGACCCATGGGATGGACGGACGCTAGAGTGGTCAACAACATCACCCCCTCCTTTTTACAACTTTGCCCACACACCGATTGTCCATGAACGGGATCCTTTTTTTATCATGAAACATGCAGATAAACAGGCTCAAAGACTCCCTTACCATGATATCCACATGCCATCGAATACCCCGTTAGGTTTTTACATCGGCGCTTTAAGCTTTTTACTAGGCTTTGGTATGGTCTGGCATATGTTTTGGCTGGCGATTGTATCAACGGTCGGGATTGTCATCTGCTGCATTTTCCACGTATGTAAAAAGCATCATGAATACAATCTCACCTCTACAGAAATTCAGAAAATCGAGGAGAGAAAAACCCCTGTATGAAAGATGTAAATATTATTCTTTCCGAAACGTATCCCGATCCTCACCATGACATGTATTCAAGAACGATCTTTGGATTCTGGATCTTTTTGCTAACTGACTTTATTTTATTCGGTGTCCTATTTGCGACCTTTGCAGTTCTTGTAAACAGTACATTTGGTGGGCCAGGAGCCCTCGATTTATTTAATATTCACTCGGCTTTTCTTCAAACACTGCTATTATTATGTGCAAGCTTTACGGTAGGGATTGCCGGGGCTGCGGCTCATCGAAAAAATAAAAAACTCGCAGTATTGTTTTTTTGGATGACATTCGTTCTAGGATCTGGTTTTTTATTATTAGAGTTTGCCGATTTTAACAGGCTTATTGCAAGCGGTAACGGGTGGGAGAGGAGTGCTTTCCTTTCTATGTTTTTTACTGTCGTCGGCACTCATGCATTACATGTAATTTTCGCTTTGTTATGGATCCCAGTATTGCTATTTTCTAGTCGGAAAGAGCCATTAACACAAGAGAGCATCAGGCGCTTTACCTGTCTTAAAATGTTTTGGCAGTTTTTAAATATTGTGTGGGTCTTTATTTTTGCATTCGTTTACTTTGCACATAGAGGATAATATGCTCGATCGTCATCATGGTTGGAATGTAAGTTATAAGCCTGTTTTTTTAGGGTTCATGTTATCCTTGTTTTTAGCAACGGCTATGTATCGTATAGCCGATAAAGGTCATCTGATAGGAGCATTGTTTTTTGTCATGATTTTTGGAGTGGCATTTGTGCAAGCAATCGTCCAGCTCGTTTTTTTTATGCAGGTAGGACTTGAATCAAAGCCTCATTGGGTTTCGATCTCTTTGCTATTTACCGTCTTTGTTATTTTAATCGTTGTCGGTGGTTCTTTATGGATTATGCATAATCTCGATTACAATCTTATGCCGATGTCTCATAAAATGCCCACCCACGGTGCTTTTTAGTAAGCTCATTCTGTACTAATTATATACGTCCTTAAAAAGTTATGGCGCATAGCATGATTGTCACCCGGCCTAGGCTCGAGTAGGATCCTTAGAAATTTTTTTCGTAATTTACTGGAAGCCGTGGTGTAATAGGGGAAATATTCACCTTCGACGTGCGTAAAGTAGACACTCTTATGCTGATGTTTTTCTCCATTGTAGTCAGTCCGAATGTAGGGGGATTCTTTAATCCCTGCTGTTACGATCCTTCCATTCTCCTTGTTGTACGCTTCAGATTCATTCATAAGAAGATTATGAACCTGCCCCTCCTAGATTTTAATTCCAAGTCCTTTCAGCAAATTAAAAATCCATCGTTCGTTCATTTCAAGCGGATAGAGGTTATAAAGAAGCGTACGTAATAAATTGTCAAAGTGGGATCCCTGCACTTCCGGAGGTAAAAGCGCATGTCATATGGCGCCACCGGGCGATTGCCCTACTTCAATCTTGTAGGTTATGTCCTTGGGTGTCATTTCCAACTGTTGACTTATATACGTCGGATAGCCCTTTAAGCGAGATTCTTTTGGAACTCCTATGGCTGCCACACGCACTTCCTGTTACGTCTTTTGCGGGGCCATCATATGCATAGAGTTTGCTTTTGTATCGTCAGCATTGCTGCCAGGAGCTTCACTTCTTTCTTTAGGATTCCCACAACCTGATCTGAATTTAGGCCGTTGCGGCATTTTTGTCAGACGGACAACTTCATCTTTAAGTTCTTGCACTAGCTCCTTCAAAGAGGAGATTTCTTCAGTTTGTTTCTGGGTAATGCGGGCTTGGTTCTGAAGAAGCTCTACGGTTGAGCTCAGCCAGGGCATATTGCGCAAGTCTTCGGGGATATTAGAAACATATTCCAGTGGATTCTTATGTCAATATTCTAGATACACACCCTGTACTTTTTAGTGAAAATTGTAGTCGTAGACAATACCATAATTTTGTAAGGACATACTTAGCTATCAGGGTTTTTTGTGTTTTGGCTCTTGATAGGAGATCCATATATAGGTAATAGCAATACAGGCGGTAACAATCAAGCTGCAAAGAAATACATTCATGTAATATTTTGTGCTAATTAGAGAGGAAAGAGTCGAGCCTATAATACAGGCTATCATTTGGGTGATGTAATAAAAGCTTGATGCAAGCTTGGGGTTGTCTTGGTAGCTTGCAAAGGTTTTAGCAGTTAGGAGTGGAGAAAATACACCAAAACATAACATCGAAAATGCAAGAGGAGTGACATAGGAGAAGAGTTCGAGCTGATCTATATTCCATGCGAGCAGCATGCAGGGGAATAAGGGAGCTAGGCATATAGTTAATCGCCTGATACGTTCTTCATGTTTTTTTGCAAACCTCATTGTGATACCCACACTAATCAGTGAGGTCAACCCAAGCAGAAGAGAAATTATGCCAAAGTTTCCAGGAGTAAGCTGGAGTTGCTCTAAGAAGAGAATCGAAAAACTAATAATCTGATAGATGATTAATATAGTGCATAAGCTAGAGACTAGGCAGTAGCCCAGAAAATACTTTTTCTGTAGCAAGTGATTGATTTTTTCTTTGAAAGGTAAGTTTTTTTCTTGTTGAAGATAAGGATCCACTCGTTCCAGACCTGCCTTATACGTGATTATAAATAACAAGCCGATGATAGCCATAAAGACCCAATAAAGAGGCTTCCATCCCATCGATTGAGTAATGATTCCAGCAAGAGCTGGGATGATGATGCCGCTTACCGACATGCTACAGCTAAATAAACTAAAGACTTGTGCAGAACTAAAGGAATAAGAGAAGCGTTTGAAAAAATGGGTTGGTGTTTTGCCGTTGAAAATCGTTGTGATCATAGGGGGAATGGTATTTGAGCTCAGCTGGATCCCAAATCCTTCTAAAGCACGTGATAACATAAAAGTATAGCGGTTATCTATGAAGAGCACTAATAAACATCCGAAGAGTGCTATTAATAGCCCCATTAAGAGGTTTGTTTTAGAGCTTAGTTTTTGTAATATATAAAAAGAGCTAACAGTACTAAGAAAAGCACCGGCAAAATAGATGATGTAGGTCGTTTTCCCTTCTTGTTCCGATAGATGGTAGTATTCGGTAATTTGTAGGAAGGGGGGGATTAATCGATCCTGAGAAAAAACAATAGCAAAAGCAAGTAGCATACCAAGAGCTAGTAAGTACTTCAGATTTATACTCATTTTTTTTCCTGTCTTTATTACAACGATTCATAGGCTCTTGTGAGATTTAATAATAGGAGAAACCTTCCATGCTCGATCTTTATTAACCATGGTGAACTCTGTGTGTCATGGGTGTGACGGATAATCCGTCGAATCTGTCAATAGGAAGCATCATATATTTGTGGGTATTGCTTCACTTGAAAAGGACTAAATCGGATAGGCTCACAGCCCTCATATTGCAAAATGGTTGCCATACCAGCCCAGGCGTGGTAGGCCGCTTTAGACTGTATAGGCCAGATCCCTGGATTATTGGCATCAAATTGTACGGTTACAGTTTGTCTTGGCATCACTAAAACGGTATCCCTAATAGGTCCGATAAAAGATTGACCGTCAATTGCCACCACTTGAAAGGTATGGCCGTGTATATGCATAGGCTCAGGTGCAGTTGTTTTATTTTGAAAAATGAGTTCAACCCGTTCTCCTTGTTTTACAAGTAACGGGTGGTGATTAATCGACCAGGTATATTCGTCGAGATCCCCTTCAAGCTCTACGATAAGGTGTCGATCTATTTTTTTAGGGGTCAGGGTTTCTAAGGGATGTAGGAGTTTCTCCAGTTCATTGGTCATTCCGATTGTCCGATCGGGTAATGGGATAGGTAGCAACTCAATAGGATCCTTTCTTTTTGTAAGAATTAGTCCTGTGGTCTTATTAGTTCCAATAGCTTGAGCTACAATGGGAAAGTCTTCGTCTTGCTCGGGAATGGTAATCAGAACATCATATCTTTGCCCGATCGTCAGAGGTAACTCTCGTACTAGGATCGGGATGATAGGATTGCCATCAACAGCGATAATCTTACCTTGGAGATGTCCTAATTGAATGAGAAAGTGGCTTGCTGTAGACCCGTTGATCAGGCGCAGGCATATTTGCTGAGATGATTCGACTGGATGCCTGTCCGGATTGTCCCATGTTTTGCGGTTGGTAAGATAGGCATCGAATATGATGTCGTTCCATCTGATAGGGGGTTGCGTTGTTCCGTAGGAATAGAAAGGGGGCAACGACTTATTCACATTGGTTATTTTATTCATAGGGGATTGTTTTAAGGTTTGCCAAACCTGATCGATACTTTGAAATGTGAAATCTTCGAATAAGACGATGATATCCTTATAGAGGGTCTCTTCTTGATCAGAGCGTAGAATGAGGGGCTGGCTCATCAGCTTCTGTTGTTCAAGGCCGTACTGGGCGTGAGCATAGAAAGTCCCTAACTGGTGCATGGGGAATGTGTAGTTATACGACCCTCCAGGAGGAATCGGGGCTTGACTAACATAAGGGGTTCCATCCTCCCTCCATGGCAGAATCAGGCCGTGCCAGTGTAGACTTGTCGGTATCTGAGTCTTATTAGTGACTACGATGTTTAAAGAGTCTCCTGTTCTTATATAGGGGAAGCTTGATGGTGTATCTGTTATGATGGCATAGGCGTGTGATGGTGTTTTAGACACCTCAATAATAGTATTTACTATTTCTATATGTAGGCGCTTTTTCTCTGTCACTTCGGTTTTTAGTTCATCCGCCTGTGTTAGAATAAAGGAGCTTGTGAGATATAAATAGAACCAGAATGAATATCTGTTCATAACTGTCTCGTAGGTACGGCTATCGTATTGATCCTAGAGATATCATCGAATAGGATAAAAGAACAAGGAAATGGTTTGAGAGCAGTCAGTGCAGACGGCTCTAAAACAAAAAAGGGGTTTACATAAAGAAAAGTAAGAATGCTGTCATCAGGACCATTCCAATATCTTCAATTAAGGAAACTGTAGATAAAGGAACATCAAGGATAGTTCCTAGGCATACACAGCGAACATCCATCCCTTTTTTTAAAGCCATTATAACGCCAACCGCTCCCAGTCCAAATACAGCTATGGTGAGAATATAGATCGCGACAGGAATTACCTGAGCTAGGAAACACAAACCTAAAAAAAGCTCTATGAGAGGGTAAAATAAAGCGTATTTTGTGTTTCGCATCGCTATGAGATCATACTTGGCAAAACCTTCCGCAAACCCCTTAGGATGTAATAACTTTAGTGTTGCTAATTGGCATAGGAAGAGTCCCATAAAATTATGCATCCACAGGTTTGGGCTTCTTTTCATAATAATGAAAAGAGCTGTTGCCGTAAGTGCTGAAATGAT
>CAMDPQ010000059.1 GCA_945905275.1 Chlamydia trachomatis | reverse complement strand
CTATCTAACGAACATCCAAATTATCTATGGGCAATCCAACAAGAGATTGAAACATTACCCTTGATGGCAGGTGCAGTTGGAGCATTGCAAAAATATCGTTCGAGCCTCTCTCAAAAAAAGCGCATAACTGCTAGCGTAAATGTCTACTTAATCTTGCAAAAAGAGGACCAAATTCTTCTGCAACTTCGACAAAATACTGGCTACTTAGATCAGCATTGGAGTCTTGCTACAGGCCACGTAGAACTCGGAGAGGCAGCTACAACTGCCATGATTCGTGAAGCACAAGAGGAACTTGATATCCATATTCATCCACAGAACCTCAAAGTGGTACATATTATGCACCGCAAAACGAATCGAATGAATGTCGATATCTTTTTCTCCTGCACAGAGTGGGAAGGGAAACCCGTGAATTCAGAGCCTAAGAAATGCAAAGAAATCGCCTTCTTTCCTCTGAACAATTTACCTTGCCCTATGGTCGAATACAATGTTTTTGCTCTTGAGGCATGGACTCAGGGCCAATTCTATTCTGAGTGGGGCTTTGTATGATTCTGAAACAAGAATTCTATTTTGTGCGACATGGACAAACGGATCATAACAAATCTATTGCCAAAACAGACCATGCAGATATCCCTCTTAATGCTACAGGCAGAACGCAGGCACTCACTATCGCTCCTCTTCTAAATCAATTCTCCTTCCAAACCATTTGCTGCAGTCCTTTAAAAAGAGCAAAAGAAACGAAAGAGCTTTTGATTCCTGGCAGAGAGCATCAAGAAATTCTCGATCTTGGAGAATGTACAGCTGAAATTTGGAGTGGTATGACATCTCTAGGTAGGGATGCCTTCAATAAAGGTTCTTCAACAGTAAGAAGTTTTCTGGAACAAGCCAAAAATGGGCTAAATCAAGCATTACAACATCCTGGACCCGTTCTTGTTGTAGCTCATGGAGGAATCCACTGGGCAATATGTTATTGGATGGGTATCGAGGATCACAATTGGATCATCGACAATTGCCAGCCTGTCCATTTCTCAATAACCCAAAACCCAGACCGCTGGACAGCGAGGCTGCTTTGAGAATCATTGGCATCTGTGGCATTTCTGATTCTGGAAAAGCAAATTGCCAAGGAAATAAGGAGGCGTGATTGAATCTTTCTTCCTCTTTTATACAGACTATTTCCAACACATTCGGAAGTAACGGACAAACCTGGTTACAAAACTTACCTAATCTTTTACTCACACTAAAAGAAAAGTGGCAACTTTCAAATATTAGTCCTATTCCTAATATGTCTTACCATTATGTTGCTAAAGCGATCCAACATTCCGATAACCCAGTTGTTCTGAAAATTGGCTGTGATAAACAACTCATGCTTCGTGAAACCAGTACGTTAGAATATTTTGATGGTGTGGGTGCCGTAAAAATAGTTGCTTTTGAAGAGAATTTCAACGCCCTCTTGCTGGAACAGGCGATACCAGGGCATTCTCTAAAATCGCTTTATCCACTTGAAATGGATAGAGTCATGAATGCTTATGCAACTGTAGTTCATAACATTGATAGGCACCCTTTGCAAAAAAATGAAAAGCAGCCATTCCCTTCTGTTGCCAAATGGTTGGATGTATTTGACAGAGCTGAAGCTTCTATTATCGACCATAAAATATTACAAATAGCAAAAAATAAAAGAGATGCTCTTCTTTCTACGGTAAAGCACCCAAAACTCTTACACGGCGATCTCCATTTGGACAATATACTAGAGAATCAAGGCGAATGGATTTGCATTGATCCACAAGGAGTAGTAGGAGAAATAGAATTTGAAGTAGCAGCCTTTGATATTTTTGCCTTTTCTGAGATCGAAACAGTATCTACACACCTTTTTTTAGACCGCATAGACAAACTGGCAAAAGCAACCAATCTTGATCCTAATCGCCTTAAAGATTGGTTTCTTGTGCGTCTGGTTTTGTCAGCAGTTTGGTCAATAGAAGATAAGGGAGACCCTTCAAAAGCACTTAAACTTGCTGCCTTGTTGACTGCTTGATAAATCTGTGGCACAGCCGCGGCACAGTCATAACCTATTTTTGACAACTTGCCACAAACTTCTTCAATTGAATTAAAGCCTTAACTTCCTCTATCATAGTGCTGTGAGCAGATGATATCTGCTGAAGAAGATGGGAAGATCACGGACTCATAACCCGCTGGTCCCTGGTTCAAGTCCAGGTTGCCCCATCTTTTTCCCACTCGTGTGAGTAGGAATAAGCTTGATTTTTCAAGCTTTTCAAGTTAAGTTTTGTTTCTGCGGTGCAATGGCGGTGCAACGAAAAACAATCTTAACACACACCATCCAGCCGCTCGAACCATTAACACATGAGGTTTGAGCAATGGCTTCTATACAAAAGCGTAAAAATAAGAACGGAACCAGCCACTGGCGTGCAGTCGTCCGTATCAAAGGTTTCCCCACTGTCTGCAATCATTTTGACCGCAAACAAGAAGCGGATGATTGGGCACAAGAAGTTGAACGTCAGATCAAAATGGGACAGTTCAAGTTTGAAAGAGTCAACACCCACCGTACCTTTGCTGATCTTATTGATCGTTATATCTCTGATGGGGCGTTAGAGCATCTAAGAGCACAAAAAGATGCTATTCGTCACATGAACTACTGGAAAGAGCGGCTCTCAGGCTATGCGCTTGTACATCTTACTCCCGAGCTTCTTTCCAGGGAACGGCAGCTTTTAATTGAGACGCCAATGCTCAACGGGAAGAAGCGTTCATCCGCAACCGTCAACCGTTATATCGCTGCTCTATCCTCTTGCTTAACCTATGCTTGTCGTCGGCTTCGCTGGATAGATGAAAACCCCTGCTTTAACCTGATCAAGCTGAAAGAGTCCAGAGGAAGAGATCGCATTCTCTCTGAAGATGAAGCATCTCGTTTAATCATCTCTTGCAAAGAGAGCCGCAATCCTTACTTATTTTGCATTGTGCTACTTGCTATTACAACGGGCATGCGGCAAGGGGAAATCTTGCAACTCAAGTGGGATCAGATAGACTTCAAGAATCAACTCGCTCATCTCAAAGAGACTAAAAATGGTAGGCCGAGAAGTGTACCCCTTGTAGACGAGGTTATTGAGGAATTAAAACGCCTTCATGAAGCCAAGAATCCCCATAAACAGGTGATCTTTGCCAGCAAAACGGCATTTGGCGAGATTGATATCAAGAAACCATGGCAAGATGCTCTGAATCGTGCCGAACTCAAAAATCTGCGTTTTCACGACATCAGGCACAGTTTTGCCACCTTAGCTGCTCGTCAAGGAGCTTCTAACCTTGAGCTTGCAACAGCAATGGGACATCGCACCTTACAAATGCTTCAGCGTTATACTCATCTTGAAGCTGATCTCGTTAGAAAATACTCTGAGGGCATTACAAAAAACCTTAACATCGGGGCAATGAATGAACAACCAGCTTGACCCTCTAAAAGATAGCCTGCGCATTTTCTTATCTCAGATGAAACGAAAGGAAGAGATTTGGAAATCATCTGGACCTAGCATAGCAGGAACTCCTGGCTTTGGAGATGAAAATACTGATCCTTGGCCACGCAAAGAAGCCTGTTGTTGGATATTTGCGGATTTATACGACCATTTTGGAAGATTTGACCGCACTGCGCCTATTGTTGATGCCGCATGCGAAATGGCTAAGCCAGATTACGATGCTTGGTTAGAGCTTGATCTTGAGGTGCAAAGCCATCTTAAATACATTGTGGAAGCACCTCAGAAACAAGAGACGGTTCAAGATTATCTGGAAAGGATCTCATCTGAAATCTATAAAAACAGGTATTGCAAATCTGCCAAGTGGCGTTCACTTCGTAGCTTCGTGTCACATTTAAGAGAATTATACCCGTTAAATGAGCGAGGATGCATTGAAGAGGTCTTTCCTGAGGAGATGAAGTTGGTCAATGGGAAAATCGCTAAAGCAGTTCCTCCAACAGTGTATCCAATTGATATTTATACTACAGCTGAAATTCTAAAAGGGTTAGCTGCCGAGATTTTAGAAGGAAGACCCAATGCTCAATTTTGTGCAGCAGAAGCTTTTGGGCTTTGTTTAGCTTGCTTGACGTGCACTAGAAGGAGATTACCAACTCAATTGAAGTTAGTAACTCACATGCCTATGGATTGCCTTGTGCTCCCAGGATCAACTGACAATACCGATGAAAAGAACCGACCTTTGTTAATGGTTCAAACGCTTTATGGACCATCTCCAGTGCCGATTTCTTTGACAATGGCTAATTACTTTGACGCCATCAGAAATTTTCTGCCTAAAGATAGAAAAACTCTCTTTCAATCAAATCCAAGGAGTTTGCTTAGGGTGTTGGATGGTATAGTAGGAAAAATACCATCTGCTGCGAATCTGGGTAGAATCACTTTCTCAACTTTTTTAAGCCATCCACATGAGGCGATTGGTCAACGTTAAATCAGCGTAGAATTTCTCTATCTCACTTTCTTTCAATCATTTAAAAACTGTCACTCAATGCGCCTATTTAACTCAGGCGCATCCATTTAAATTCGGCTCATATATCAAAAATCCATTACAGGAGGTTTTCTATGGATAAAGTTGAGTATGTGAGTCTGAAGCAGATCGCCGATAATCCCAAATACCCATTTTCCATGGGTCAATTAAGGCACTATCTGATGCATCGTCATAAAAATAATCTTGATAGTGCTGTGCGCAAAATTGGCAAAAGGCTTTTTTTGAGAATGGATCTCTTCGACGCTTGGATTGAAAAGCAAACAGGAGATCGGTAATGGCACATCAAGAACATAGCCACCTTAATCAAGGCGATCTAAAGCCCGATCTAAATATGGCAAGACGGTTTTTAACCACACTTTCAGAGGGCGGCGAAACAGAAGAACAGTTCACCTTTCAGATTTTCCCAGATAGAAAAGATATGGTGTCAGGGGGTTATGCAGACGTCATGCATGGCTCTCTTGCCGACCTCGAAGACAGGTTAATGGCAGCTAACCGTAATGGGTGCGGTGTTTTTGTTACAGTAAATCGCACTGATGGAAAAGGTCGAAAAGGAGAGAATATCATCGGGATTCGTGCACTATTCGTTGATCTGGATGGTGCTCCTTTACAGCCAGTTTTAGATGCCCCTCTGTCCCCGCATATGGTCATACAAACAAGCCCTGGACGTTTTCATGCCTATTGGATTGTTGAAGGTATTGCATGCGATGAATTTACTTCCATTCAGGAGCAACTAGCCTTGCAGTTCGGGGGAGATTCCAAAGTGGTTGATCGCAGTCGTGTCATGCGGTTGCCTGGATTTTTTCATCTCAAGGATGCGCCATATCAGTCAATGATCTTTAGCGAGAGTGGTCAGCAACCGTATACTCGTGATCAGTTTCTAAGTGCATTTAAGATTGCTGAAGCTCAAGACACCCCAAAAGGTAAATCAGAGCCTATACCTAGTAATCCCATGCTGAAGGCTTTGCAAGATCATAAACTTCTTATTAAGAAGCAGGGACATCCCGTCGGTTGTTGGACCATTCTTTGTCCGTGGAGGCGTTTGCACTCAACACAAGATTTGGGAACTAAGTATTTTGAGCCCAACACAACAGATCACCCGCATGGAGGTTTCAAATGTTTCCATTCACATTGTGCAAATAAAACCCTTAAAGATTTATGTGCTTTCCTTGGGATAAAAGAGGCTGCTCCATCTGCGCCACTTCCTCTTCACAGACCCGTTGATGGTCCAAAAGCCTTTCCGTTTGATGGCCTATGCGACGTTCTAAGAAATGCGGCTATGTCTTTACAACGAATCATTCAAGCTCCGGACGCTATCTCTGCACAGAGTGTCTTGGGAGCGGCGTCTCTTGCTTGCCAACCCTATGCTAATATTTCTATGGACGGTCGTGAGCTTCCATTGTCGTTATTCATGATAACGATAGCCGAATCCGGTGACCGCAAAAGCGGAACTGACAAAATAGCCCTTAAACCAATCTGTGACTGGCAAAAGATGCTCTTTAATACTTATCGTGAAGAAAACAAAACCTTTATAAAACGCAAGGAGCTATGGGATAGCAAAAAGAAAGAGTGGATGAAGGACCCATCCAAGGGAGAATTTGCTGAAGAAGCACCACAAGAACCATTGCATCCTCTTATTCTTGTTGAAGAGCCTACTTATGAAGGTATTATCAAGTATTTGGCTATCGGACAACCAAGCATAGGGCTTTTCAGCGATGAGGGTGGCAGGTTCTTTGGTGGACATGCCATGAACTCTGACAACCAAATCAAAACAATGGCCGGCCTTTCCTCTCTATGGGATGGAAAGGAAGTGTCCAGATTACGAGGGGGCGATGGCAATATGTTGCTGTATGGCCGCCGTTTATCCATGCATTTGATGATACAGGAAATTGTGCTAGAACAGCTCATGACCAACCAAATGGTGGAGTGTCAGGGGTTTTTACCACGTTGTTTGGTCTCATTCCCACGGTCAACCGCTGGAAATAGACCATACGTAGAGGAAGACATTAGCAAAGATCCGGCGATTTTAAAGTATTACGAATGCATTAATTCACTCATGGATAGGAAACCACCTGTGGCCTCAATTTCTGCACCTCAGAATGAACTCATTCCCCGCAAAATAACTTTAACAGATGCCGCAAAGAAGCAATGGATTCTCTATCATAACGCCATTGATCGGGATCTTGGAGCAGGAATGAGGCTTGTGCCAATTAGAAGATTTGCAAATAAGGCTGCTGAGCATGTTCTGCGCCTTTCAGGGATTCAGGCGATGATTCAATGCTCAGATACAGATCAAATTGATGTTGAAGATGTGGAGAGAGGGATAATTCTAGTAGAATACTACTTAAACGAAGCGATGCGGATACAGGGCTGTCTTTCTATCCATCCAGATCTACTTTTAGCGCAAAAGGTCTTGAATTGGTGCAAAGAATCTGGGCGAGAGGCTATTGCTTTACAGGAGATTTATCAACGGGGACCATCTCAAATAAGATCCGCTGGCAAAGCACGGTCCATTATGGACATTTTAGAAAAACATGGATGGGTAACACCAATTTCAGGAATTGAGATTGATGGGAAACGCTACAAAGAAGCATGGGTCATCCGAAGGATGGACTAGAGTTGCTAATCTTGCTAATTTGCTAAAGTTTAGCAGATTAGCAGAATTAGCAAGGAGTCAGGAGCGAAGAAATAATTTCAAAATACAGGAGATTATATGACGACACCAAAAGGCAACAAGTTACAAGACAACTGCACGGGCATCATTAGTCAAAAAAAGTAATAAAACGTAAGGAAATCACATGGCGGATAAAGAAAGATTAACCAGGAGACAGCTACATGTTCTTCCATTCTTGATTAGCAATCCAACCGTTGAGTCAGCTGCCAAACAGTCTGGTGTTTCTCCAAAGCAAATATTTGATTGGTTAAATCAGCCAACGTTTCGACAAGAATTAGAAAATAGGAAGAACGAAGCTGTGAACCAGGCCGTAGATCGTCTCAAACTAACGGCTTTTAAAGCTTGCGATACGCTCATTGGCTTGCTTGATAGTGCAGAATCAGAGTCAGTCCGTCATAGGGTTGCCGTTGATATGCTAAACATGACGCTTAAATTTATGGAGTTTAGGGACGTTGAGCAACGAATCAGAAAACTAGAGGATGCTATTACAGAATAGGAGGGTTTTTATGTCTCATAAGATACGCTTAAACAGATTAGAGAAGACAGGATCTGGTGATAGACTATGGGCTTTAATTGGCATAGGCAAGCCAAGGGATGTTCAACACCAGAGGGTATTAGAGATACAAGCCCGCCAACGTTTCTACGCTTCTGGAGGCAATAGAGAAGCCTATCTTGCCTTCTTACCATTTGATTCATTCCCTGAAGGTTTCTACGGCTATGTCAAGAAAAGCGAGTTCATCAAAGCAGTTACAAATAAGACAAAGAACCCTGCTGAAAACTAATGTGACTCCCAGTAGGTGGAACGAGCACCTTAGAAACACAGAGGGGGTATACTCCTTAAATAGAAGCGGTACTCGTTCATATTTATGGAAATCGTTCCAAAAAGAGACCTGTAAGATTTTTTTTCAAAATTTGGTCTAACTGGCTTCTGCACAATTTAGCTAGGCCATAAAGCAGGTACTTTTAGAATGCTTGTTGTAAGCATGGGAAAGCTTGGAGGCAAAGGTTTATCTGCCAAAGAGTTGAGGGCAATTAAAACAGGATTATCTTTTTACGCCTAAACATCTCATGTTATGTATCAAGCCAGTCAAATTTATTCAAGCAGTAAGTAATATTTTGAACAATTTTGATAGACAATTAATAAAAACTATCTCATAATTGAATTTGTTACCAACAATTATAGATTATTTATGAATATATTGAACAGTTTAAATAATAATGCATCTTATTTAGGAACCTTCAGCGGTATGATGCTTGGCTGTGCTGCTAACGTATGGAATAACAAATCACTGTTTTTATTTGATAAGACATACGTATGGAATAACAAATCACTGTTTTTATTTGATAAGACATCTTGTAATTCTCCATTTAATGGATTTACACCTTTTGCGATCATCAATGCGTTTAGAGAAAATGATTTTCAATCTCTGGGTTTTCAAGGCATCACAAAACCTACACCCTTCAATATTATTTATCCTCTGATTCATGTACTGCCTTCTCTTAGTTTTCTACTCTGGAATAGCGTAAAAGAAAAAAAAGATAATGAAACAAATTTACAATCCTTAAAAAAATTATTCTATAAACTGACAAGTAATTTAATTTACCCATCATTTCATTCTGCAAGCTTATTTTTCACTTCTTTATTAGTCCGTGAATATACACAACCACATTTTAGGAAATTAAATATAGATATGTCTGGACATGCCTTGTACCAGATTTCTTTAACAATACATGCGATTAATTCGTTGAAAGGCGTTCATGAACATGGAACAATCAAACAGAGAAAAATCTATGCACTATTAAATACCGCTGTAGCAATTACTGATGCGGTTTGGGCTTATAATACAGCAGCGAATTGTCATTCAGTAGCAGATATTGTTTCTGGAGCTGGACTAGTGTGTTTATCACACTTCGGCTTGCAAATAGCTGAAACTGTTCTTACTAAAGGAATTGACGCTTTAAAAATGAGAGTAACTAAGTCAGCAGCAATGCCTGTTGACACTCAAATTAACCAAGTGTTAACACCAGAAATTCCACCTTTAGATAGACCTTCAAAGGGAGCATTAGAAAATGCTAATAACGATGCTCAAAAAAGAGAAGAAAACTCTACAAGCATTGACAGTATAAATAATTTTTCATCAGAAGATTATAGCCCCTCGAAAGTTGCTGCACAATGCAGCTACTGACTAGCAATATTTGGCTTTCCTGGAACAATATTATCGGGAAATTCCATCACACTGTCAAAAATAATGAGTCTCTAGGCTGTTAAAAATCAAATTATTTGTCTGTGGTGCACTAGCGGTGCAACGCTGAACCTATTGAGCCATCCGAAACCAATAAATTCCAGTAGCTTTTTGATCAAAAATCCTTTACCCTCTTACTCATAGCGGTTGGATGGTATCGGGTTATAGGGCAGACCACCGCCCTCATAACCCGCTGGTCGCTGGTTCAAGTCTATAGTGGCCCCGTTATATGACATGCCTAGGACGTTTTCATGCAGAAAGCCATAGTAAAAAGGATGAATACCACGAACGATTGAGAAGCGTTAACCCTAGAGCTTCACGAGAAATTCCAGAAGACTGGGAACAGGAGACATTAGTCACTCTGCGTGCTCTTAATGTGCCGTATACAACAGCTCTACAAGCGGAAATGAGAATGGCAATGCAAGAAACCCTCAATCCAACAGGGCCTTTTGCAACTGTTATTCATAGTGATCCATGTCCGGATAATGTTTTTGATTTCCCAGACAGGCTTCTTCTTATCGATTTTGAGTTCGCATCTGTAATGAGCTGTCTCTTAGATGCTACATATCCTAGAATGAGTTTTCCATCGGGATGGTGTGCAAAAAGAATTCCGGAAGAACTCATAGATGCCGTTGAGGCTTCCTATCGGAATGAACTCAAAAAACGGATCCCAGCAGCAAGAGACGATAGAACCTATTACGAAGCGTATACGCAAGCCTGCGCACACCACATGCTTACAAAAGATATGGGGCTTATACCACATATCTTAGAAGAGGACTCCATCCGAGGTATCTCTTCTCAGAGATCCCGTGTCATATCTCATCTACAAGCATTTATTGCCATTTCAGAAAAACATCAAACTCTTCCAGCGCTTAGATCAATGGCGGTTCAAATTTTACACTCTCTTGAGGATCGCTGGCCCAATGCAAAACCTCTACATTTATACCCAGCCTTTTCAGGCCGTATATCCCCCATTTCGTGGAAGTCTATGACATTTGGAGCACTACCAAGAAATCCGATGTTAGATGATTCTCATATAGTTAGGTCACCTATAACGTGGCACGAAATGCGTTTTTTGACAGAGGCAAACAAGAACAAAAAAAGCCAAATTTGATGTTTATACAGCACTGATAAGGGACTATGCGTTAGCCTTGCTGGGCTCTTTTAAAACTTAAAAATTCGCATCGATTACCAGCTCAAAGATCTGCACAAATTCTGCATGCTTCTACAAAGTAACAGGTTGTGATCGAACGTACCAGTAATTTCGGCCGTAGTCATAACACAATTGGGTCCCCTTCTCAATACGCTGAAGTGCAAGGAACACCATCTGAAAGAGACCAATTCTCTGTGTCAGAAGAACAGAGCGAGTAAGGGGTCGTGAACTCATATTTCTTCCAAAATTCTTCCAGTTTAAAGGGGGCTATGTTCATGATTTTACCTTTAAGTATTTGTAAACCGTGGCACGCGAAATATGCAAAACATCCGCAATATAAGAAGCTGCGTGTTTAGGTTCAAAGGCCCCTTCCTTGTGTAGAGCAAACAAAAGCTGTTGCTTCTCCTTTTTATCAAGGGATTCCAACCGTAAGCCAAGCTCTTTTAAATACGCAGACACGTAAAGATTAATGTTTTCTCTCCAATCGTTCTTAAAGAGGAAATCGGGCCGAGCAGTGACAGGCTTAATTAGGTCCAAAATGAAATGGTGCATCTCTTCCCACTTCGAGATATCCAAATTGATACACATCAGTCCAATAGGCATCCCCTGCTGATCCCTTAGGACTGCAGTAACCGATTTCATTTTTCTCCCATCCCAATTGGTTTTGAGGTAAGGAGAAAATAGATCTTGGGGCCCCAAATGGGTAACCTCCTCATCGAGAAGAGACTCATCCCCCACCCTTCTCTTGGAGAAGGGATTGAAGATCGCTTCAATGCACTTACGTTTAAGGTTATGAATCACAACTTCGACATGAGGAGCAAGGAGGAGGTTAATCGCCTCTGCAACAGGTTTATAGCGTTTCAGCTCATTTGTCATAAGATCACAGCCTCTCTACATAATTAGACAGCATAGTCTATTTAAGACTGTTTTGTCTACAATATTCATATCTATTTCATAATAAGCAAGTTGGATTTCTCTAGAGGTGGAGTCAGTAGCCGCAACAGAATTATTGCAATTAAGTAGTAGCACCGTGTAAAATGACCAAACGAAATGAATAAAAAAGGTTAATTATGCATGCCCCTTCTGTTAGTAATAACTCCACCATGTTTCAAACGGCTCTACCATACGGAGCTGCTACACTAGCAGTAGGCGTTTGCGGCGCTTGTATAGCGGCTAAAGCAACTACGACAGCAGTCATTATCACAGGGGTAGCCCTGGCGTTGCTGGGCTCCGCTACATTCATCGGCATTATTAACTGCTCATTGACAAGCAAAAATGTGGCCGAATTCAAAGAAAAAATTTTCCAACACATAACTCCAGGAGTAGCTGGTGCAGTGGCTGGAGGAGTGGCTGGAGGAGTGGCTAGTGTTATTTTAGGGGGAGCTGCAGTAGTGGCTGGGCCAGAAGCTTGTACTATTGTAGGGCTTATTACTATCCTCTGGATCCTTGTCTACGGATGAGCAGGATGATGGCTTTTTTGAAGACATAGAAATGTCACCGTCTTGCAAAATAGAAACGCCATAAACTAGATTCTTTGATTTAGGCAAAATCCACGGCATTTTCATTAGCAATGATTTCCCTTTTTTATAAAAAAATTTACATGATTTGCCGGACAACACTGCATATATTTAATTATAAGCAGCTTATGTGCATTTAGAGGCAACTAGTCAATTGACAAACAATTTTATAAAGTGTAGAATGAATATATTAACTCGACTTTGTACAATTTCATGACTTCCTCGCTGGCGCTCATCAGCCATGAGATCGGACAAGAAAATTAAAAGTTGATAGAGAGGTCCCTATCGCGCATACTGTTTGGTTCTCACACACAATCAGTAGGCTTTATGGACTCTCTATCACGCAACATTCTACCTTTTTTGCTCCCTTTTTCGGTACTTTTTTCAAAACCGAGCTGGAAAAAAGCTCTGACACTTCTGCTTGGAAC
>CAMDPQ010000058.1 GCA_945905275.1 Chlamydia trachomatis | reverse complement strand
GGATCCTATTCGCATTTCCCTGTCCTAATCCCAGAGCCTGCAGAGCCACAGCTGTTGCATTTATAGCTTCTTGGTTGGCAGCTTGTGGGTTGGTTGCTTGTGGGTTGGTTGCTTGTGGGTTGGTTGCTTGTGGGTTGGTTGCTTGATTTAGTGCTGTTGGACTCATGATATATTACCTGTTTTATACTAACTTGCTAACTATAATAGCAGATTTGTAGTTTTTGTAAGTAATAAAACGTATTATCCCAAGTTCGACGGCTCAATTGCTCGTAAAGTTGAGATAAGCCGCATAGCTTCAGTTATCAAAAATCGATAAAAATATTCTTTTACAGTCTCATTCATCGTAAACCGGGTAACCCTAGGCTCAATAACGATGACCTAATTTACCTTATTCAGAGGCTCATGGACCGCTTTGATGTTGCCATGAATACTATAGGGTTAAAGAAAAAGAGTACATTTAGCAGTTAAAGGAGGAAATCGCCTTACTCAAGGGACAGGAGCCCCGTCATACACAAAGTAAATGCCTCGAAATCCACACCAGGAATCACTCTCTTTCAATTTTCATTGATGCATTCAGTAGCAGTTCTAAAACAGGCTTCAATCCATCTACGCCTTGTCCGATTAGACTATCATCTAGTCGGTCTGAAATCAGAAATGTTCTCCTTTTCCATTTTTTAAACGATTTAGAAAAATAAGAATTGTGGTTTCAGACCCTTTTTTATTCCAGTCTTTTTCATCTGATCGAAATACCCTAGTCTGAATTTACAGAACAGATGTTACGCTACCAAAAAGGTGATCGTATAAATTTCAAGATCTAGTGACGAATGAGACAAAATTCACCGGGTTTCTCATATAGAGAGCCGTTGAACTTGGGTTATTATAGAGATTGCATTTGAGAGGTGAAGTACATTTTAATTTTATCCAGCAGTGGGAGTGAAACGGTGAGTTCTTGTAGGATTTGAAAAGAACGCACTGCGCCAAGGGCTTGTACAAGGCGCCATTCATGGTCGGAAAAAGAAACCGACGGGTGACCAGTGTGGGTGCTGCAGAAAAAATCCCCATAAAATAGGTGCATTTCCGTCTTTCGCCCGCATACAGTGCACGAGGGCTGTATAAGCAATAACCCTTCATGCTTTATCAACTTAACAAGAAAGCTTGCTAGTAAATTAGGCAGGGTTTTTTCAAAAGAGGGGATTTGCTTTAAATAAGAGGATAGTAGGTGGTAAAGATGGGGCGAGGATGTACTTGGGTATTGGCTGTCTAATAATACCTTAAGTAGCGTGGTGCCCATCTCTAGAAAAGGGTAGGTATCTCGTAAAAATAAGTGTGCATGGATCATTGAAGCCTCATGACACACAAGAAGGTCGGAGCGCCCCTCAAGGTAGAGAAATTCCACCTCGCTTAAAGGATTGATGCAGGCAAGGAGCTGTGGCTTTTTTTTGGATAGCCCTTTGACAATCATACTCACCATCCCTCTTTGCTCAGATAATAGAGTCAAGATCGATTGGCTTTCTTTAAAAGGGATTGCTTTAAGAACGATAGCTTGTAGTTTTTTTTCTGTCATAGATCTAGTCGAAGGTAAGCCTTACTTTAGGGAAAGCTTACCTTATTTGACTAGGTGAAAGAAAGGGTTATGGGCTCACGGGTTTAAAGAATGTCGGCGATGGCATTTTTACATGCGGAGAGATTTCTCCATCTAGGAGTTCCGCTGTAGGGGTGCCGTGTCTTGCGTGGATAGTTAAAAAAGTTTTTGCTGATGAGGGTGCGACAGGCTTTTCTTGATAGTTTTCTGTCAGCGTAACCTGTGTTAAGTCTGCTCCCATTCTTTCAAAGTATTGGAGTGTATTAAGGAGTTGTTTCGCGCATGGTTTGTAGTGGCCGCTGTGGGCCGATATTTGGGTGATCGTTCCGTCGGCATTTGTTTTAATTTCTCCCGCACCAACAACTGGTTTGCCTGCGTTAAAGCTTGAATGATGTATTCGATTGAGTTGATAGGGACCTACATACATTTCAAGGTCTGGAAAAATAGCATAAATGGCAGATCGATCGGGTTTTTCAGATCCAAGCGTACTTGTGTCTAAAGGTTTTTGTTTACTATCCAGCAGTCGACCCTCTTCGAAGGTTGTAAAATATTTTCTTCTTGTTTTGTCGTCAAAGTATTTTACGGAGCTGGGATGGTGCCTTGGATCCTGTTTCATAAACCAAGCTTCAAAGCTGAAAGGGGTGTCGCTTCTGGCCCATTGCTTTTGCATCTCGTGGGTCTCAGCTCCGCTAGGGTGTTTAGGTAGGAGTGCTTCTTGCCAGTATGTCTCATCGAGTGTTTTTAAAAAGGACCCTTTTTTAGCAAGGCCCTGTCCCAGGTGCATAGCTTTATGGAGGCCATGATGCAGTTTGCTCTCCTTTGTATCAGTACCGAGTACCCCTCTTGAAAAGATTTGAAAGTCTTTTGAGCGTAATAAATCATGTTGGAGGCTGCCTGTTGCCCCTGTAGCTCCCATTTTAAGGAGTCGCGTTAGCTTTTCTCCTTGAATCTCTGTTGCAGCTGCCGCTCCTGAATCCTTAGGCTCAAAAAAATACTCGTTATAGCCACATCCATTGACTTTTCTTAGCTGAAATCTTTCGGCTGCATCGTCGAGACTGAGTGTCTGAGGAACTGATCGGGCTATAAAATCGCAGTCTGAAGAAATCGGCATAAGGTGTCCTTTGTAGTTAAATGAAAGATGGAAATGATAAATGAAACCAGTACATTTAGTGAATTAAAATAAAAGGTGTTTTTTTTATAACAATTAATAGTAGTAATTATATATATAATTATTTTTTTAATTTCTTGTACCTCTTTAAAGGTTATACTAAAAAACTTTAAGAGTCACAAGGAGCCTGAAGGCTGCAGCTGGCGCCTCTTTTGCTTATTGTAGTTTGTGTCTTTTCTAGCTTATTACCTAGAGGAAAGCAATATAGGGCTGTCGGTTTCCTTCGGCCACTTTCTGTTTGAAGAGGGTAAAAAGATGGCTGGGTTTTATGTTTTGGCTGTGCTATAGTTTGGATGGAATTGATAAAAACACCGGGGGTGCAAATCAAAAGAGATTCTTTTGATTTGCTGAGAGAGTCCCTAAACACCTGATCTGGGTTATGCCAGCGGAGGAAGAGTGTCAGCAATACGTCATATCCTTGGACGCATGCATCACTATTCTCTTTTCTAGCGTATCGAGACCAAGAGCCTTAAGGTTGTCATGGATGTGAAAACATCGCGTTTGCGTCTCTGTAGTCTATGTATCGGAAATCTATTCGAACATTATGATACGGCGTTATTTGGATTGTTATCTTCTGTTTTAGCCCCTGTGATCTTCCCTGAAAAGGATCCTATATCAGCTCTGCTTCTTATGTATGTGATGATCCCCATATCTATGCTAGCTCGACCTGTTGGAGCTGTCCTTTTTGGGTTCATCGGTGACTGTTATGGTAGGTCTGTAGCACTATTTACATCTCTAACTGGCATGGGTCTTGTCTCTTTATGCATTGCGATGGCTCCCTCTTTTATAGGTTTTGGTATGCTGCCTCCCTTATTTTGGTGCTCTGCAAGAGCTGTGCAAAATTTGTTGGCAGCAGGAGAGACCTGTGGAGGAGCTATCTTTCTTTTAGAAAGTGCAGAGCCCAAATATCATGACCTGCTGAGCAGTATTTATAGTGCCTCGACCATTGGAGGTGTTCTGCTGGCATCTATCGGTACGGCTGTTTTAGCAACCCTGAATCAGCTCCAGAATGGGTGGTCTTATTTATACCTTTTGGGGTCTATTACGGCTTTATTTGGTTGTCTCGTTCGTCATAACATGAGGGGCGTTGAGGCTCGGCCAGCGCAGGATCGATCATGCAGTAGAAATTCTTTTTCCCTACGTATTTTTTGGTTACATAGAACACCACTACTCTGTATTGCGATCTGTTCTGGTTTTTCCTATGCCAGTTATTCCATAGCGTTAATTGTACTTACCGGATTTATTCCTCTTGTATCGGATAACAGCCCTGCGTTAATGATGCATATCAATACCACTCTATTGGTACTCGATTTACTCTTACTTCCCTTCTTTGGCTATGTAGCCTCTAAAATTTCTCGCTGCAGACTGATGCTTCTTGCAAGTATCGTCACTTGCGTCAGTGCCGCTCCTTTATTCTTTCTTTTGGAAGGGGCCTCTTTGGGTGTAATGTTCGGGGTAAGAGTGTGTTTTGTGTTTATGGGTGCGGCTTTTGCAGCGCCTATGCACGCTTTGTTACAAACCCTTGTTCCGACATCGCATCGATATTCGATTATTTCTGTTGGCTACGCATTAGGCTCACAGATTCTCGGGGGGCCGACTGCGGCTATAAGCCTGTGGTTATTTAAAGCAACCGGCAGTTACCTGGGGATTGCGATCTATTGGATGATCCTTGCCCTTGCAAGTGGTGCTTTCCTTTTTCGTTTAGGCAGAGCCAAAGAAAGCACGTATCAATTAGGATGATTGTAATAACTTACTTAGAGCCGCGTTAGATGATGCGCTCAGATGCAAAACCTCTGGTTTTTTTTCCCATCGATAAATCGATGCTGTGGTTACATCTAGTGCCTGCGCAAGTTCTGCTATAGTCCATCCTTTTTTCACTCGAAACGCGGTTAATCTAGGTCCGTTAAGAGTCTCTATGCTCGATGTAAGAGCGGGCGCAAGAGAGGCTTTAATGGGTGCAGTGGCGCTGGTCCCTGTGTCAATGTCAATACCAAATAGATCTTCCAGATCCGTATCAGTAAATCCAGTAGTAGAGTCTACTTGTTCTATTGAGATCTTCTCTTGTACTAGTTCTGCCGCGTTAACACCACGTAGTACAAATAGAAGGTCGGGTTTTTGATCTAAACGATGCGCGATGCCATAGAGAACCGCTGCCACATGCTTACAGATCGTTGCCCAATCAGGGCAACTGCAGGAACTAGTGATTTCATGGGGATGGGGAAATAATCCCTCCTTATGATCTGCTACAATACCCATGACATGTGTGGATAGTTTTGCTTGTAGCAACTCTAAAATAGAGCCTATTTGATGGCTGCATTTTTTTTTAATCTCTTCCCATGTAGAGGAGGAGATTTTTGTGATTGTAATAGATACATTATATAAACTGCTTCCACTTACGATGGCGGTGACTTCTCCTTCTTGGATACGTAAATGGCAGATGCTACCATTACGCGCATACGTGCGTCCTCTGGGCAATCTGTTAGCAAAGTCGGCATAGCTTTCTAAATGTTCACACCATTTTTTACCCCAAAATTCCTTAGCAATTAGCCGTCCTGTGATCTTTACAGGTTCTATGACTATCCCTGTTTTTTGGAGTTTTTCCATCGCTCTTGCAGCACGTTCTTTGCGTACTCTTACAGGGATATATTCAGCCCATTGCATTGTTAGTTCTCCTTGCCTAAGTCAGTGTCATCGATAGAGGATCGATCGATGTTCAGGGAAATAAGATCAAGTAGCGCATCATCGGCAAGCTCTGTAATGCGGATTTCATCTGAGGTACTTAAGATGTCTTCGGATAACTTCGTTTTTGCTTGAATCATTTCATCGATATGTTCTTCAAGAGTTCCTTGCGTGATGAATTTATGGACCTGCACATTTTTTTTCTGTCCTATTCGAAAGGCTCTGTCTGTGGCTTGATTTTCGACAGCAGGATTCCACCATCGATCAAAATGGATGACATGGGATGCAGCGGTAAGTGTCAGCCCGGTGCCGCCTGCCCTTAACGAGAGAATAAAGAAAGGGGGGCCATTGTCCTGTTGAAACTGTTCAACGAGTTCTTTTCGTTGATGGATGGGGGTTTTCCCGTGAAGGGAAAGGCCCTTCCTTCCAAAGATCTGGCTTAGATACGTTTCTAGATGGGGTATGATCTCGCTAAATTGCGTGAACACAAGTACTTTTTCTTGTCTGGCAGCAAGCTCTTGGCAGATTTCTCCTAATCGTTCAAACTTTCCGCTATCACAACCTATATAAGCTAGATCTCCTGTATGTTGGCTGGGATGGTTGCAGATTTGTTTAAGCTGCATAAGATTTGATAAGATAAGGCCCCTTCGATTTTTGGGCTCTATCTCCTTTAGCATGCGTCGTAATTCATTGATGGTTGCTTGATAGAGTGATGCTTGTTTTTTAGTAAGCTGGCAATATGTTGCTGTTTCAATTTTGTTAGGGAGTTCTGTAATAATGCGTGAGTCCGTTTTCATTCTTCTTAGAATATACGGGGCGATAAGCGTGCGTAGTGCTTGAAAGGGGCCTGCATCATTTTGTGTGGTATGCATGTATTCTTTAAAGCGACGAAAAGGTCCGAGTAGTCCTGGATTAATAAAATCGAATAAAGACCACAGATCAGATAATCTATTTTCAATCGGTGTTCCTGTCAGAGCTATGCGGGCTCTGGCTTTAATGGCTTTGATCGCTTGGGTTTGTTTTGTTCCATCGTTTTTAATTGCTTGAGCTTCATCGAGAATCAGTAGGTTCCAATCGATTTTTCTAAGCCATTGCAATCGGACCGCCATGGAGTATGTTGTAAGAATTAGATCAAACTTTTCAAGGATCTCAGATTCTTGCTTGGCAAGAGCATTCATCGAATACGCATCCCTTTCAGAAGGGTGTAATACATGCAGGTTAAGTGTAGGAGTAAAGCGTTCGGATTCTTTTTTCCAATTAGAAAGTAAGGAGGCTGGGGCAATCAATAGAGAAGGCTTTCTTCCATGCCTGCCTTTACTTTTTATTTTCAGTAGTAGGGATAGGAGTTGAATGGTTTTGCCAAGGCCCATGTCATCGGCTAAACATCCGCCAAGACCTAGTTCGGATAGCAGGTAGAGCCAGTTGACTCCATCTTTTTGATAAGAACGCAGCAAAACATGAGGGTTTTCTAATCCATCTGTTGTCATTGAGCTTGGATTGCGGAGGTTCTTAAGCACTTCAGCGAGTTGACTGCCTGGGTTGATGTCCGTCCATAGGCGTGTATCTTCTGTATCTGGTGTGCTTAATGAGGTGGGAGCTCCGGAAAGAAGGCGCATTCCTTCTGCAAACGAGATCTGTCCATTTTGACTGCTTGCTTCTACCTTCTTCCAGTGATCCAGTGCTTGTTGTAATTTTTGAGCATCTACCTCCACCCACTGCCCACGTAGATAGATCAATTTCTCTTTAGTTATAAGCAGTGCATTGAGCTCTTCAAGGCTTAGTTTGTCTTCTCCAAGACGTAATTCCACTTGAAAATCGAGCAGAGAAGCAATTCCTATAGAGGGGATTTTGGAAGATCCTAAGGTCACCGATACTTGAGGCCGGGATCTTTTCTTCCACCAATTAGGGATCCGTACGGTAAGTCCGCTTGCTTCCATTTGAGAGGTTGAGCATAGGAATGTGTACGCTTTTTCTGCTGTCCAAGCAATCGGTTGGTAAATTTGTCCGGAAGAAACGAGCTCTTGAATCCATGGGCATTTTTGTGCCGCGTTATCAATCGGTGTTAACAAGTTGATTAAGGCTGATCGGTTATTACTGCCTGTATATTCTTGAAGAGCATTTTTTAGAGGCAGGCATTTGAGCTTGCCTGTTGTTCCTAGCCCTGTTGCATACGTGGCTAAGAAAGCAAAGGGTCGGTCTGGATCTTTTTTATTTTCGGCTAGATGAAATGACACCCTGCCTACCTGTTGCCACTTAGGTGCTATCTTGTCGAGAAGAGATGTAAGATTTCCGTATAAAGGGATCGAGTGTTCGATCCACTGGTTGAGCGATAGCCATAAAAAGAGGAGGGTGTCGCGATGTAGGTATTCCCCTCCACACATCAGAGGTGCTTGTAAGATCCATTGATCAAGGAGTGGAATCTCTGGTGAAGGGAGTCTATAGTCTATTTCTTTATCTGGTAAATGACAGAGCTGGTTTAGAAAGGTGTCGGAGATGGTTTGCCAAAAGCGAATTGAGGGTTCTTCGGTTTGCATTTTATCGGCAGCAAGGACAAGTAAGCCTTTCAGCCAGTCCTGTGTAAATAATTGCTGCCACGTACGGAGATCATCGGTTAGCGGGGTTTCTTCTGTCTGTTCTGCGTATAAAATGCCGGAGGGTGATAATCGTATATGCAGATCGGGTGGGTAAGACTTATCGATCTTTAACAGCTCCTTCTTATGACAGGCTTCTGGTTGAAAGGGTGACGTTGAGGGTTAGAGTGTACAGGGCGTTTGGAAAAAAAAGAAATTGTTTTTTTTCCCGTGTTCTTCTATTATTCTAAGGTAACTATAACCTCTTTGCACCGATAGCTCAAAGGATAGAGTACCCGGCTTCGAACCGGGTGGTTACAGGTTCGAGTCCTGTTCGGTGCAATATTCAATAAACTCTTTATGCCTACCCCTATTTTCTCTCTTACCCAGCAAGCCTATGCCAGCCTTATTCTCAAAGAGCTAGGTCGTGGATACGGGCACGCTCTCAAAGTATATAGCGATTGGTTCCAAAGGGGACATGTCACTAAAGAAGCAGGATGGATAGAGCCTCAAGCTAGATCCTTGGTAGAAGAGATCATCGCGATCACCGATTTTACGCTCCCCGTAAAGTCTCAAGAACTACAAGAAGGGGATCTCGTTAAATTTCTTTTGCAGTTCCATGATGGTTTGGAGTCTGAGTCTGTGATGATCCCCATGCGGTTTGGCATGACTCTGTGTATTTCTTCCCAAGTAGGATGCCGTATGGGTTGTAGCTTTTGTCAAACAGGGAAGATGGGTTTGCTCCGTCATTTAACTGCAGCAGAAATTGTTTCACAGGTTTTTTGCGCGCGGCATAGATACCAGAGACCCGTGCGTAATATCGTGTTTATGGGGATGGGAGAGCCTCTTGATAATTTTGATGCTGTCATGCAAGCCGTTGCTATCCTTACCTGTCCGGGTGGCCTCGGGATGGGGCCAAGTAGGATCACCATCTCGACAAGTGGTGTGGTCGATGCCATCTACCGGATGATCGATGAGGTCGATCCGGCATTGAATCTTGCCGTATCAGTGAATGCTCCGAGCGATGTGATCCGCTCAAAAATCATGCCGGTCAATAAAAAGTGGGATATGCAGGCATTAAAGGCTGCTATGCAAGCGTATTGCCAGCATCCGCGCCGAGAGATTTTAGTTGAATACGTTCTTCTTGAGGGAATTAATGATAGTATAGATTGCGCAGATGAGCTCGCTCACTACCTGACAGGTCTTAAGGTTAAGGTAAATCTGATCCCCTATAATCCACAGGTGCGGGATCGCTTTTCTCCTCCACATGATGTAGTGCAACAGGCTTTTTTATCTCGGATGAGGGGCAGGGGCTATCAGACGATGCTACGGGGGGCAAAAGGACAGAAGATCATGGCAGCCTGTGGTCAGCTGGGTAACGAGAAACAAAGAAAACGGCTTTTTTTAATTCCCTCTTAACTTAAGGTCTTTGTCTTAAGAAGCAGTGGATCCTGTTTTTACGTCTACAATGCAGGTGTTCTTCTTATTTCCTATCTGCATAGGTTTTATTTTTTGACCCCGTGTGTTAGTTTTTCAAATTGTACGGGTGTTTTTGTATAAAAAAGATCGGCGATTTCTGTTTTTAGCACATCTAAGAATTTCTCAGTTTCTGTATAACTCAGGATGAAGACTACTTCCACAGGTACGTTAGAGGCTAATTCAAAGAAATGTTCTTCATGGATTACTCCATGACGTCCATAACCGGCAATGGCACGAAATACTGAACCTCCTGGAATCTTGTGTTTTTTTGCACATTCCAGTAGCCATTCATAGGTTAATAGACCCTTGTGTTGCTGATTTTCATACGTATATAACGTTAAACAAATGCCATCCATTGCAAAACTCCTACATAATTAAATATTTTATTGTGTATATTCCAAGGAGTGTAGCTAACACACCTCCACCTACATGGCTTATCAGGATGACAGCAACCCATAGATATTCTTGATGTGATGCCAGCGTGACCGTTTCTGCCGAGAACGTCGAAAATGTGGTAAGACCCCCAAGAAATCCAGTAGCGATCGCAAGGCGCGCGGTTTCTGAAATAAAAGCATGGTTTTTTGTTATTGCCATGAAAATTCCCATCAGAAATCCCCCTATAATATTAGCCGTTAAGGTTCCAAGCGGGATGGCAGGAAAGATAGAGTTCATGGTTAATCCGAGCCACCAGCGTAGCCAAGCGCCTAAAGCCGCTCCAATACCTACAGAGAAGAACGGATACATTAGATATTTCCTTGTTTAAGTCTATTCATTGCATAAAATATATTTTTATTCTTTGAAAATTCTACTAACATCAGGGCTTTTTAATTAAAAAGATTTGATAGACATTCCTGTATAACGGTAGCATCTTCAGAAAAAATTAGAGGTGTTATGAATAAGAAAAAAACACAGGAATTTTATTGATTGATGAAATCGCCGATAAAGAGGCGTTTCTCGAATCAGTGCGAGAAGGGTTTTTGGAAATTGAAGACCCGCTTGCAAAAGACAATCAAAGCTATCGCCTTGTAGATCTTTTGATTGTCATTTTATGCGCAGTCTTGGCTGGAGCCAATACAATCACTGATATTCACACCTATGGCCAGGTTAAAATTGGGATGTTTTAGAAACTCCTCCAGATGAGCACCGCGCCGAGCTATGATAGATTTTGGTGGCTGCTAACGAGGCTTAATCCAAAACAAATTGAAAACTGTTTTGTTCGCTGGATTCAGTCGTTGCCAGATGAAGATAAAAGCAAATTGATCGCTATCGACGGAAAGCATCTTAGAGGATCTGCTGCTCGAGGTAAACAGGTGTATTTAGTGTCAGCTTGGGATAGCAACCGGAGTCTTCTATTAGGTCAGGTCAAAGCTCATGAAAAATCCAATGAGATCACAGCCATTCCGGATCTGCTCGATAGTTGTGACCTTACTAACGCTACTGTGACCATCGATGCAGCCGGATGCCAAACCGACATCGCGGATAAGATCAGAGATGGAGGCGGTCAATATATGATAGCCCTCAAAGGAAACCAGGGTACTCTACATGCAGAGGTGGTTAATTTTTTTACGCAAACGAGGGAAGTAGGCTGCGAAAATGCAGATTGCAAAACTAGTTCAAGCTGTGAAAAGGGCCACGGAAGAATAGAGGAAAGAGATGTTGCTGTGACGAACCAACTAGATTCGTTAGATTGTAGGGTAAACTGGAAAGCTCTGAAATCGCTGATAGAAATAACATCGCGTCGCACTATCAAGGGTAAAACGACAGAAGAAAGGCGATTTTACATCTCTAGCCTTGAACCCACTCCAGAGCTGGCAGGAAATATTGTCCGAGGCCATTGGACTATAGAGAATCGATGGCATTGGAACATGGATGTGAATTTTTGCGAGGATGCAAACTTGGCGACATCTGGTAATACAGCCGAAAATTTGGCAGCCTTAAAAAGACTGACTAGCAATATGATACGTATCGATCTTGGAGGGACACGAGGAACTGCGCAGAGGAGAAAACAAGCTGCTTGGGATGATTCTTGGACTCTGAAACTACTGTCAAGAATATTCAAGGTGGACCTGTAAAGGAATTTTAATCAAAAAGCCCTGTACTAACATGGGGATAGGGGAAGTCAGATGGGTCATTTTGCAATTAAGTGTATTCTTGATATTTATGTAATTTATAAGTTATAATTAGCGTTTATTGTAAATTTCCTTTTAAAAAGAAGGTTTTAAGTATATTTTATGCCGGTACGTATTCATCCTTTACCATCTATTCCCCAAGAGATAGCTTCTGAAGTGGTAGGTCCGCTCCCTTCTAGGAGTTGGGCTTCTCGATTCATTGGGCTGTGTTGTTGCAGGCCTGCAGATAGAGTTGTCCATCACTCCATTCTCAAAAGAGATGGGAACGGGCTGTCCTTAACGGATAAAAGGGGGGTAGTGCGAATGGGGGCCCTACGGCATAAAAAGATTTCTAAGCTTTCTAAAGGCGAGTTACATCAGGTAGCTCTTGATTTATCAGGTCAACAAATAGTTTGTCTTACAAAGGATCAGGTTAGCTGGCTTAATGAGCAGGAATTAAAGTCAATGATCTGGCAAATCAAGCCACAACAGATCCCCTCTATAGATCCTCAAGCATTAGAAGGGGTCATCCATCGATGCAGTAAGCAACAGATTCGGCATGTAAGTATAAATCAGTTGAGCAAAGTAATGAAGTCTATAGGCCCTGAAAAAGTGCCTCTTCTTAGCATAGGACAGGTTAACGCTGTTTTTAATGGGATGTCTAACAGTCATTTAAGGAGTCTGTCTGCGGACCAAATTAGAGGGCTTAGTTTCAGGCAGTGGGACATTGTTCAGAGAGCTCGTTAGGTTGACATACTCTTTTGCATCTTGAAGCGCATAAAAGCGGCAGATCCATTGCTTTTTCTTTTTACTGCAAAATGATGAACTATGGTGAGTACTTGTACGCTTTTTTTTCGCTGTATATTGAGCGATAATTAGGCCTTCATGGCCCATAATCCCTGAGTTTTGCTCCTTATTGATGAAAAAAATATTGCTACCTGACCAGATCTGCAGGTATAATTATAGATGTTTTTCAAGGAAACCTTTTTATGCTCACAAAATATCTAGACCCGACAAATGATGTAGCCTTTAAAAAAATTTTCGGCACAGAAAAGAATAAAGACATTCTGATTCATTTTCTCAATGACATCCTTATTTTTAGAAGTAAGCAACCTATCGTAGAAGTGGAGTTTTTAAAGCCTGAGCAAAATCCAGAGATTGCCTCTCAGAAAACAAGCATCGTAGATATCTT
>CAMDPQ010000057.1 GCA_945905275.1 Chlamydia trachomatis | reverse complement strand
ATCAATGAGATCCAGAATCTGCGTGGGAAATTAGCTACCTCAGGAGCCTCTTCAGTGCTAACAATTAGCTCTAGGGACATTCCACAATTCAGATCTATCTTTTAAAGGCGCTTTTTCTTATTAATAGAATATAAAAATATTCCTTTTCTTAATAATCGGGTTTTCTTGTAGAGCCATGGCGGATGAGCATCACCAGGAGATGGGCAAGGAAATGGTCATGCATGGTATGTATGGGACCTATCCGATGGGTCGTGATGCTACAGGCACAAGCTGGATGCCTAGTTCAACGCAAATGCCAGGCATCCATCATGTCTCCCATGGTTGGCTTTTTATGATTCACGGCTATCTGATGGCCATTTACGATGATCAGGGGGGTCCGCGCGGAGACGAGAAGTTTTTTAGCGAAAACATGTTCATGGTTACCGCACAAAAAGATATCGGTTGTGGCACTTTTGCTGTACGGAATATGATCAGTCTTGAGCCAGCAACAATTGGATGCAATGGCTATCCTTTGCTCTTACAAACGGGAGAAACTTGTAATGGGGTTACACCTCTAATTGATCACCAACATCCTCACGATTTCATTATGGAATTGGCAGCTCTTTA
The DNA here is from genome assembly GCA_945905275.1 of Chlamydia trachomatis. GTDB lineage: Bacteria > Chlamydiota > Chlamydiia > Chlamydiales > Rhabdochlamydiaceae > VGMB01. The sequence continues at coordinate 12,315 of CAMDPQ010000057.1, read as the reverse complement.
CACAATCCGGTTGTCAAAGGAAAACTCCCTTTTTGCTTATTTTGGCCTTCCAGGAGAACCGGCACTTGGACCTCCTCCATATATTCATCGGTTTTCGGCGTTTTTCAATCCAGAAGCACCTATCACACATCATTGGCTCGATTCAACTCATATCGTCTTTGGAGTAGCAACTCTTGGGGTTGTTCATGACTGGCTCAAAATCGATACGTCCATTTTTACTGGAAGGGAGCCAGATCAGCATCGTTGGAATTTTGAATCACCTCGATTTGATTCTTACTCTTTGCGCATTTCTGTAAATCCAACTGAGAACATTGCAGCACAAATTAGCTACGGGTTTTTGAAAAGCCCTGAAGCCGTAGAACCCAATGTAAATACCTATCGAGCGACAGCATCGCTTAGCTACAATAGAAGTTGGGAAACAAGCAATTGGCAAATCACTGCGGCCTGGGGGAGGAATCAAAATCAACCTGGCAGTGCCTTAAATGGCTGTCTTTTAGAGTCAGCCATTGAAATCCATAGCAAACATGTATTGTTTGGCCGAGCCGAATATGCTGCTAAAAACGAATTATTCATTCATCCTAATCCAAATGCTGATAAAACATTTAATGTTGGGAAATTAGATCTTGGATACATTTTTGAATTCCCTCTCGTACCTTATACGCTTTGGGGACTTGGTTTTGTGGGGAGCTCTTCCTTTCTTCCGAATTCTATCAAATCCCCATATGGGGGGACGCCGCTTTCCTATATGGCATTTTTGAGAATCGCATTAAAACAGTAGCATGATACACACAAGAGGGACCTCATTATGAGGAATGGTTTTTCTTTTCTTCTTTCGTGGCAATCATGATGATGCTGGACTCAAGCTCTTAAAGAATGGAAAATCCTGCCTTCACATAAGCCTTGATAACCCCTTTATTATTTTTATCTGGATCCACAAGGGAAGGATCAAAAAAATGAAATACGTGACTCTCTAGAAAGCTTTTCAATATTTCTGCCCCAAGTCCCATTCCTACGCAGTCGGGTTCGCCAATATAAAAATCGAGAGCAGCTAAGGATTGCGATGGTTCCCGTTCGACATCTTTCACGTTGAAGCCGTCTCTTGGAAAATCGCAAGCGTTATAGGTTTGGATGAATCCCATAGGACGATCCTGAAGTGGCATCCACCGTGCATGACAACAAAATTCTTCTAGAGAAGAATCCATGCTACCTTGCCAATCTAAAAGCTCTGCCTCGCTTTGAAAGAGAGCAGTTGCTCATGCGAAATTGGAACGTCCGGCCCACTGCTGGAATGTTCTTCCAGAGAAGCTTCTTTTGAAGTCGTCAATGCGGTTCCAAAAGGAGGGACAAAGGTAGTTCGCTACTGGGATCGCGCCGCCACCAAGAAGACAGAGACCAATGACCCTGCTAAAGCCACGTGAACCAACACCATATTGATAATAGAGGGGTAATTCAAATAGATTCTTCGTTGAACCGATGTTGTTTGAATTTCCTTCAATCTCATTTAAAGGCACTTTTTTTACAAATATCGGAATTCCATCTATCTCTAATTTTACCGTTGCGCCCCATCCAGATTGCAAGGAAGTTCCCTGTTTAAGAGGAGATAAGACATCGCTGTCGCTTAAAGTTCCAAGATATTCAGAAATACGATTGTGTTGTCCATAGCTTGAGTTTGTCCCACCATTATACTGAACATTGTGACCAATAACGATACATATTTGATAGCATCTCGACGACCTTATCCGATCCTATGATGAACTCGTTAACGTTGATCGAACATAGGATTGGACAAAAAAAGCTGATTTAATAATAACTTTAATGTTAATTAATTATAATAAACTAATTAATTAATTTATTTTACTATTGATATAATAACATAAACAATGTAAAAATAAAAATAAGATGTATTTTTTCTATCATGAGTGTTTTTATATGTTCAGTAAGCAAAATGCGTATGAAGTCCATGCTCATAGAGGAGCCCGGGATCTATTTCCTGAAAATACACTCCCAGCCTTTCAAGCTGCTTGGGAATCTGGGGCCGATTGTATTGAACTCGATGTCCAATTCACCCGTGATGGGGCAGTTGTCATACATCACAACTTCGAAATCCATCGCGATGCCTGGCTTCATAGAGCTGCTAACTCTAAAAACAGTCTGTTAATTCATTCGCTTTCTATAACTGAACTACAACAACTAGAGTATGGATTACTTAGCGATCCGGAATTTCCGCATCAACAAAAACGACCAGGAATAGCCATCCCCACACTAGATGAACTGATTGACGCTATTATCACGGCAAAACACCCTCATGCACAGAATATACGTCTTAATATTGAATTAAAAAGGGATCTGCGACAACCTCATTTAAGCCTGGACCCTGACCACATAGTAACAAAAGTATTAGAGGTTATCCGTAGGCGCGATTTTTCCCACAGAGTGCAGTATGCCTCTTTTGATCCTGATATCCTAACACTTATGCGAAAAAAAGCTCCTCAGGCTATTTTAGCATGTCTTTTCTCAGAAGAAACATTGTATTTTATCAAACACCACTTCGGAATGCCTGGATTTGAGTTTTTACTTGGATTTGCCAAAGCGCATCAAATAAACATCCTCTGCCCGGACCATCAAATGCTGAAAGACTCCTCCCAGATCATAAAAATGCACAGGGAAGGTTTTCAAGTCCTTGCATGGACAGTCAATGACCCAAAACGCTGGCAACAGCTCTATGAAATGGGCGTAAATGGAGTGATCACTGATACCCCCAGAGCCATGACCTCCTTTATTAACGGCCTAAACAGTCAATACCTACACCCCTAGACGGCATAGAACACCCACAAGACCGATTATAATTAAATAGAGCGCCACAATATAGTTAAGAATGGTAGGAAAAATCAGCACGAGAATCCCTGCTGCAATAGACAGGATATAATTTACCATAGGATTAACTGTAATCATAAAAACCTCATCTTTTTTTAGATATATCCTTAAATTACAGATAAAAAAATAATTGTAAAATTATTTATAATTAGAACTATCTTTTTTACCTAAAAGACAAGCTGATAAAGTTCTACAAGAACAACGAAAAAACAAAACAGCGATAAAACGGCAACGGTGATCTTCTGAAAAGCACTTAATTTCTCTTCCACCCGACGTCTTTTATAGAGAAGAAAAAATACGATGGGAATAAAGCCATTTAAAATAGCCTCACCAAAACCTCCAGCAATACCTAGAGCCTTATCGAATAAAGTGGGATCCCACAGAACACATAGGATGGGAATGGAAAATGTTAATACGGTTAGAGCTATTCGATTTAGCTGGATTTTATAAGAAGCCAATGCTTCCGATAAAAAATCTAGCATAGAAAAAGAAACCCCTAATAAAGAAGTTGTTAAAGCAAAAAAAGCAAAACACTGACCCGTTAAGAACACTCCTGTTTTGGCAACGATTGCCTGCAATGCCATCGTGACAGGCATCCCCTGGGCCAAGGTCTTCTGGAGAACATCTTGGGGAATAGAACCAATAATAAGCCACTGCCAAAGCAAAAAGATCACAAGAGCCAACATTGTTCCTAATACAATAGAAAGGCGCAAAAGTTTCTTATTCTTACCTACCTCCCCTACAAGCGAAGGAATAATATTATGAAAACCAAAAGCGCTAAAAAGGACCGGAGTAGCAAAAAAAGAAGCGGAAAGCTGAGCATGGGAAAGCCTGACTGTATCGACCGATGAACCACCCCAAACCAATAGCAAACTATAAGAAGCCACCATAGCCAAAGTAAGAGCTGTATTTACTTTATTAATCCAATGAAAGCCATTGGCAACAATCACACCAAATAGCAGAGAAAAACTCATTAGGCTGATGAAAAAAGGGCAGGAAAACACAGAGCTAATCAAATGAGTTCCTGCAGCAAAATAGGCTGTTAGCAATGCGTAGTAAAGAAAAGCAAATAAAGCGCCAACCCATGTCCTTCCTGTTTTTCCAAAAAAATGCTGAGCCAAAGATAAAATATTGGATGAACCTGGGACTTGCAGACAAACCTCTAAGAGCAACAAGCCTGTCATGAGCATAACAGCCCAAACGATCACTGTGATAGCAACCGCTGGGATAAACCCAGCTTGAGAGGTAATCAGCGGCATACCGAGCATGCCAGCACCGACTGTAGTCCCAGCTACCAGGAGTGCACATCCTATCAATTGAGAGTAGGGGATTCGATTACTCGGAAAAACTGCTATATTTGACATAAGAAGGCGCTCCCACCAATTACGTTGTTACGAAGCTTTAGGTCCAGGATCTATAATAACGGATATAGATCCAATCCAAAGAAAGAAGACATATCTATCTATTCCTCAGGAACCTCTTTTTCTTTTTCAGTCCGGGTCTTTTGCAGTAAGATGTGGATCGGGCATAAGACACCTAGATTGCTCTGAGCAATTCTAGCATTCCACCCGATTTGCAACAAGAATTGTGCAACGTCTCACACAGGCCTATTTCACTCTAATAGCCAGCCGAGTCCTTATTGTGGGATGCTCACTCAAAAAAAGCAGACAGAACATCGGGCAATAGATAAAACCCCTTATGATACATCATCAAAAACACGAAGTCTAATTCTTTTAAGCAACTGTATTTTAAAATCATATAGCTGCTTTTCTAAGCCAACAAAGTACTCTTGAGGGTTTAGAAAACGTCGAATTTCTGAAGGGATACTCTCCAATTCTTTGGCAGTATAAGACCGAACCTCATTAAGACTTGGAAATACATAAACTAATTCGCCCCGACGCATAATAGGAACAAGAAGATCTTTTTCTTCCCAAGAAGAATCCCTCATTTGTTCGTTGCTGGGATTAAATAAATCAACAAACTCCTTCATTTCAAGACTTTTATATAAATCATAAATAGCATCACAAACCGCGATTTTACCTCGATAAAACCGTTTAACCTGTAAAAGACCAGGATTAGTGACTTTTGCCCACTGCTCAGAGACTTTGAGTTTATACTGCCACTTTTTCTCCTCATTCTGTATTGCGGAGAGTTTATACACCCCATCGAGCGCAGGTTGCCCCTTGCCTGTGACAAGGTTAGTACCCACACCCCATATATTGATCCGTGCTCCCTGCTGCTTTAAATCACGAATAACATATTCATCCAGCTCATTACTAGCCATGATCTTAGCCTTACATAACCCAGCTTCATCAAGTAATCTTCTTACTTCTATACTAAGTTTAGATAAGTCCCCTGAATCAAGGCGCACACCGATGATTTCATGACCATGATCTTTCATTTCATGAGCCACTTCAATCGCATTTTTGACCCCCTCAATCGTATCATATGTATCGATAAGAAAAACGCAACTACCCGGCAATGCATTAGCAAAAGCAGTAAATGCACATCGCTCATCATCAAATGCCATGATCCAGCTATGAGCATGGGTACCTAGCACGGGAATACCAAATAATTTTCCAGCCAAAGTATTTGATGTGGAAGCACATCCGCCGATAAATGCAGCTCTACTAGCTGCGATAGCACCGTCAATCCCCTGCGCCCTTCGGAGTCCAAACTCAACAACAGGATCGGGACTTGCGGAATAACAGACTCTAGAGGCTTTTGTTGCGATAAGTGTTTGAAAATTAATAATATTTAAAAGGGCGCTTTCTATCAGCTGCGCTTGTAAAATAGGGCCTGTAACACGAATCATAGGCTCATAAGGAAAGCAGACCGTACCTTCAGGCATCGCATCGATATCGCAAGAAAACCGAAGATCTTGTAAATACAGCAAAAAACCTTCTTCAAACAAGGGAGATCCCTCCCCGTCTTTCAGGGAGCGTAGATAACAAATATCACTTTCATCAAACTGAAAGGATTGAAGAAAAAGAATAAATGTTTGCAGACCGGCTGCAATCGCATATGCGCCCTGAAAAGGTTTTTTGCGAAAGGAAAGATAAAAACTTGCCATCCGATCGGAAATTCCCTGCTTCCAATACCCATAGGCCATAGTCAGTTCATATAGATCGGTAAGTAAAGAGATCGATTGACCATAAATACTTTGGGAAAAAGAATCTTGCTTCATCAATCAATGCCTTGTATATCAAAATTAAAATATTATATTAACCCTACAATCGCCAAAAAATGGCAGATAAGTACAAAAAACACTAAAAAAAACCGATACCTCTATCCCCTTTTAACCGTAAACTACGTATAATTCTATAGCTTGCAGAGGATAAATACTCCTATGAAAATAGTAAAAGCCTTCCTTTTCTTTTCCCTCCTCTTTGGAATAAGCTCTCAGAATCAGGGCTTAGCTCTTACCCTTGGGGATAAACTCAAAAAATCGCATGAAGGCGATTTCATCGTTACTGAGCAAGACAAAACGTACTCCCTACTTGCGATCAGATCGATCCATCAGGAACGGTTACTACTAGAAGAAATTGCTGTACCCGTTTCAGTTCTCTCGCGCACTCCTTCCTGGCAAACATGGATCTCTCAAGGTGCTCCGGGACATACTTCATGGATTATGTATGAAATAGACATGGAGACCTGCTCTTTAATCGAAGCCTATTCTTTCACAAAAAAAGGATTTCTGTTCTTAGATCATTCCCAGCATTTTTTAAGTCGCCTTTTAAGTCTCAATCTCCGAAAAGTCCCTGACTTGGATCGCAAAAAAACTGGCCCAGCTCCCCATGCCGATGAAATCGATAGAAGAAAAATATGGAATCCAACAGTCAAAATCAATGGAATAAAAACAAAAATAGAGTGTGATGCGTGGAAAACAATCTGGCCTAAAGATGACAGCCTCCTTTCAGGCTGTCATCTTCAACTGTATTTTGGCACAGGGCAAACACCTTTTGAGCTCCCATTTTGGATTGAAGCAAGCAATGGTCACTATACCCACGCTATAAAGACTGTTGATTCAGGCAGAGGACTTTCTTCACCTATCAAAGGAAAGCTTCCCCACCGTCCTCCAAAGCTTACGCTTATTAACAAATCGGATGAAATGATCCGCTTTACTCTCAAATCACCAGCTTACTATACCCATTTTCAGCTTTATGCATTTGATATTATCAAACCCTATGAGAATATCGGACCTTTTTCTCATCTGCAGGTACAATCTGCAGAAAAAGAAGTCCTATTTCTCGATGTCTCTCAAAAGGAAATCGACGGCTTTCTAAAAAAAGGACATCGATATAAATGGATCATTATACCCCAAGGTTCTGATCTGGTTTCGATCGAATCTGAAGACTTTTTTCAATGGCCAAAACTCGCCTCTAAGTAACTTATGAACAGTGAGTTGACTGGCCTATTTTCAGAAGTTTCCATCTAGAGATTCCTTGCACAATACAATTGATAAGCCACTAAATACAAATAACTTAAACAGATATCACAACATACAGAAGCAATAAGAATCCGATATTTTTTCTGGTAAACTCCCTCCTAATAAAAAAAGATTTAAACAACTTATCAACAGGTTTTCCACAATAAGGCCATCCCATTCTGTATAGGGATTTAGCAATTGACCTTTTTACTGAAAAAAAGTACAACTACCAAGTATATGGAAAAAAAAACGCCCCATTTTGTTGAAACATCGAATGCGCCAAGTCTATGGATTCAGGGATATGAAGTCTGTTTTGACCCGGTTGAGTCCTGTTACCTGCAAGACTTTTCCGTAAGTCAAAAGCAAGAGTATGTTGAGCTCTTACAAGAATCTCAGATTCAACCAAAACAATGCCTAGATAAGGCACTGACACTGAAGAATAAATGCCCACCAAGCCCTTTGATGGATAATTTAGTCTGCTTTCTATACGTACAAAATCATAAAATCAAAGAAGCCGAGCAATTCATTGAAGACACCTTTCATGGATATCCCGACTATTTTTTTGCTAAGATTAACTATGCTGACCAGCTCCTTAGAACAAAGAAGTATGATGAAATCATCCAGATTTTTCCCTCTGATGAACTAAAGGACAACTGTCATAACAGAATGAAATTTCACGTGATCGAGTATCGAAGCTTTATGTCTTTAATGAGTCGATACTATCTCTGTATCGGTGACAAAGAAAAAGCTCTCATGTTTTATCAAAATGCGTACCAGGCCGATCCAGCCCACCCCTCACTGCTAAAAATAGAAAAAGCCCTCTATGGCTCGCGTATGGTGAGATGGTTCAAAAAAACAAGCAAAACATTCCTTAATCGGCTAACTCTTTCTACTTAAGAATTTCAAATCCTAGATACTCCTTATACTATTGCTTGATTGGATTCCAATAAATCCTTAGAGTTATTCCTATTCACAATTAATAAAGTTTTACCTATGAAAATTCCTTTTTTTTCTAACAGCTACAGTCTCAAAAAAAGCACAACTATCCTAAAGCACACTTTTCACGCTTATTCTAAAAAGAAATCTCAGCTAGCACTACCCCACCAAGAAATCATCGAACACACGTTAGATCAGCTACAAGAAAGCATCTTAAATCATAAGAAAGAGGAAGCTCATAGGCATGCAGTACTAACCGAGCAACTAAGCAGTCTTTACCTCAAAAAAAATACCTTTGAAAAAACAAAAGGTCTTGCGATCACATTACTGCTTGCCCTAAGTGCGGCTATAGTCATACGTCAAGCATGGTTTGAGCTATATGAAATCCCTACCGGTTCAATGCGACCAACGTTAAAAGAAAAAGATCGTTTATTTGTGTCAAAAACAGCTTTTGGTATTAATATCCCTTTGACCACAAGACATCTATTATTTGATCCCGATCTAGTCCAACGCAACGGTATTTTCGTCTTTACTGGTGCGGACATGAATATTCGAGATGTAAATACAAAATATTTTTATATATTTCCTGGGAAGAAACAATACATAAAAAGACTGATGGGTAAGCCCGGAGACACCCTATATTTCTACGGTGGTAAACTATATGGGATTGATGCTCTAGGCAATAATATTAATGCATCCTTACAACCCAAAGAACTCGATCAGATAGAACATATTCCCTTTATCTATTGGGAAGGAAAGATTTCTGTAAAATCCCAATCGGGTACAGACTTTTATCATTCATCGACCATCTATCAAATGGATGAACCAGTAGCTCGCCTCTTTTTAAATGGATATAATCAAGTAGTGGGAGAAATGCTACCGATCTGCTCAAAAACATCGACCTGCGCTCCTCCTTTAAAAGAGTATTATGACCTCTGGGGCTTTAAAAATTTTGGCATGGCAAGAATTATAACCCAAGCCGACATAAAACTCTTGAGTGGGTACACGTCTACTGAAAATATTCCTTCCGATTATTACCTGGAAATCAAACACCATCCTTCCTTGCAGTCTGCAAAACTCAGCCGTGATGAAAAGGGGAGAATGCGCCCTATTATAGGATTAAGCACCTCTTTTCTCCCCTTGCATGACCACCACTTCAAAGAGATCTTTCAGCACCTATATACTGCAAGATTCATTGTGCAGAATGGCTTTGCGTATAGATATGGGCTTTCCACATTCCCTATTAACCAAAAAGGGTTCCTTCCCCGCCTTCCTAACGTTCCTGATGGAACGTATGAATTTTATGACGGAACAGCCTATGAAATTCTTTGGCAGGGTATTAGTAAAGAGCTCTCCCCTTCACACCCTTTATGCCAATATACTCCAGAACAAACACAATTACTGTATAACTTAGGGATAGAATTTGACACTCGGTTTTCGCCACAAATGCGCTATAACCTTTCCCCTTCCCGTTACACCTATTTTCGAGAGGGAGCTCTGTATCTAATGGGTGCACCCATTTTGCAAAAAGAAGACCTGACGCTGCAATCCTTTGTGCAAAATGAGCAACAGAAACAAAAGGCACAAAACCTACAATACCCATATGCCCCTTTTATTGATCAAGGACCGCCTCTGCTTGAAGATGGATCGATTGATGTAGAACAGATTAAAAAATATGGCCTTACCATACCAGAAAAAAGGTTCCTGGCACTGGGGGATAATCATGCAATGAGTGCAGACAGCAGAGACTTTGGATTTGTACCAATAGACAATATTAGAGGAGCTCCCGACTTGATTTTTTGGCCGTACGGACCAAGATGGGGCTACCCTAATCAACCTGCCTACCCATTTTTCAATCTACCTAGAACAATTATCTGGATCCTTGTGATTACAGGCTCTGGCATCTATTTCATACAGAGTAGAAAGAAAAACAAGCTACCCCTACCTATTTCGAAAAAATAAAAGAGCCCACCCTTGCAAGGCATGGGTGGGCTGTATTTACTCTCTTATCGTTATATGGGCGATGTTCTAATTTGAATAAACGTAACTTCTCCATTTAAATCCCACTGAGGACCCTCGAGTTCATCAACAAACTCAACATGTACAGCAAGAACCTCACGGCAGACATATTCTTTATGCCTGAAAAAGGCGTCTTGAACCCTACTACTGGTTTTCATGTGTATAGAAATACGATCTGTTACGGCGTAGCCATCCTCCCGTCTCATCGTATTGATCTTATTGACCATTTCTCTGGCAAGCCCCTCTATTAACAAATCTTCTGTCAGCGCTGTATCTAAGGCAACAGTCATCTGATGAGAAGACAAGGCTATGACCCCGTCCAAAACCTTTCTTTCTACAGCTACATCTTCTGGGGTAAGCTCAATCCTCTCCCCTTCTACGAAGATCTCAATATTCTGCGATCCCATTAGTTTAAGAAGATCATTTCTTGAAAGAGTTTGGATCTTCTTCTGGACGCTATTCATGAACTTACCTACTTTTTTACCTAGCACGCGAAAATTAGGTTTAGCAATCAGTTCGACAAATAAATCCTCTTCTTCATGAAATACCACCTCTTTCACATTAAGCTCATCGGCAATTAACTGCTGTTGTGCTTTAAGGGTCATTAATACAGACGGGTCAGCCGAAATTACATGTGCTTTGGATAAAGGCATGCGCACTTTGATCTTATGCTCTTTTCTCAGAGAATGGCCAGCACTAACCACGACTTGTACCGCAGCCATTTCCTTTTCGAGAGTTTCATTCCGTATATCTTCGTTATATTCCGGAAAATCACACAAGTGTACGGAATCGGAATCACTGGCCGATCTTAGCTCCCTATAAATTGCATCACTTAAAAAAGGGATAAAAGGGGCTGCAATTTTTGCCAAAGTCATCAGGACACAGTAGAGAGTTTCAAAAGCCTGACTACGATCAAGAGAGGCTTCCTCCGACCAAAAGCGAGCTCTACTACGCCGAATATACCAATTCGTGAGTTGATCGATAAAGCCGACAAAAGGCTCTACTGCACGACTGAGTTCATATCCATCCATCGCATTTGACACTTCCTTAATCAGTTTCTGCAGCTGCGATAAAATCCATTTATCAATATCAGCGACTGGAACAAGCCCATCCACCTGCTGTGTAGACCAGTTATAAATCTTAGCATAGGTAGCAAAGAATACGTAACTATTCCAAAAGGGAATGAGCACTTGCCTTAGCACCAGTTCTACCCCTTTCTCAGAAAAACGCAAATCATCGGCCTGTACAGCTGGGCTACTTAATAAATATAAACGTACAGCATCAGCTCCATACTGGTTAATGACAATATCGGGTTCAGGATAATTTTTAAGCCGCTTGGACATTTTCGTGCCATCTTCTGATAAAATAATCCCATTCACAATCACATTTTTAAATGCAGGCTTATCGAATAAAGCAGCAGATAATACGGTTAATGTATAAAACCACCCTCTTGTCTGATCAAGTCCTTCTGCTATAAAATCGGCCGGAAATGCCTGCATGGTGGATTCTTTATGTTCAAAAGGGAAATGATTTTGTGCATAAGGCATAGACCCTGACTCAAACCAACAGTCAAAAACCTCAGGAATTCGGGTAAAGGTCCGACCCTTATGTTCAAAAGTTAAACCATCGATAAAATGACGGTGTAAATCATCGACCTTCTGCCCTACTCTCCTCTCGAGTTCTTCAACAGATGAGATGACCATAAGCTCTCCATCCTCACTACGCCAAATAGGAATCGGGGTACCCCAATATCGATTGCGTGATACGGCCCAATCTCTTGCATTTTCAAGCCATTTCCCAAATCGTCCGTGCTTGACATGATCGGGAACCCAATGAATCGATTCATTGGCTGCAATCATTCGATCTTTGATGCTTTCTACCGAAATAAACCAGGTTCGAACCGCCTTATAAATCAGGGGAGTATCAGAGCGCCAGCAGAAGGGGTATCTATGGTGAATCTGCGTATGGTGAAACACCCGACCTTCCTGCTTTAAACGCTTAATGATCTCCTTGTCTGCATCTTTAACATAAACTCCTGCATAGTCGATGACTTCCTG
>CAMDPQ010000056.1 GCA_945905275.1 Chlamydia trachomatis | reverse complement strand
AGGGCTTTATCCATTTGTTCTTCTAATAAATCGACTCTATCTTCTGGGTGCAGTAGCAACTTATTTTGCGCTCCAGATAAGGTTCGTAAAAATGCATTGATTTCTTGGATGATCCCGTTGTGAATTTCCGCTATTTTCATCGGATTATCCTGGGCCGCACGCGCTCCTTGTTGTATTTTATCGATCGAGCGGGATAGGAAGCGGCCTATAAAAAAATGGGATCCCCAGATCGCAACGGAAAAAATCCAACGGGCTCCTATTTTTTTTAAGGATGAGTTTTGGCTCTGTCTAATTTCTGTAAAAAAGGCAGTACGTGCTTCTTCTTCCACAGAGGTAACTGTATCTGCAGAACATCTTCTTATAACAGCGTTAATGTTCTCATTGGGTAGTCCTAAAAAATAATTTGCTGCTTGGATGGCCGTAATGGCCGACAGGTATTGGGTCGCCTTGTTAGTGAGGGCAGTAATTGATTGATCACTATAATCTGGAGCTGGAGGAGCTGGAGGAGCTGGAGGAGCTGGAGGAGCTGGAGGAGCTGGAGGAGCTGGGATCCTTGCGATGAGTGCTTGTAATCTGGTTATAGCAGGCTCTTCCAGCGGGGGGGGAGTTAACTGTGGAACGAGATAAGAGCCGTGTACGAGAATCTGGCAGAAGATATTAGGTTCAGTCGGGGAGGGAGTCTCAAGGAGTCTATTTCTCAAGGTGGCTAAGTCCTGAGTATACGCAGGGTTTCGGAGGGTCTCTAGCATCCCACGGAGCCAAGCTTGGATTGCTGCGGTGTTTGTTTTGGTTAGAGCATTCTGTAGGATGAGCTCAAGACTTTGGATGTACACGCTGTTGGTAGTGGTGGTAATACCTGTTGCGAGCCATTGACGGAGTAAGGTGACCATCCCATTTTCTTGAGGAATCTGGTTCGGAAGGGGTTGGGCATTAGTAGCTTGGAGTAAAGGAGTGTTTCCCCCTGATATGACAGAACTTATAGGCGATCGTATGCAAGCCTCGATCACGTGAATGGCTTGGGGGGACGCAGCAGTAGAAGCACCTTGTGCTACCTGTCTAACAGTCCAATACCCCAAGGATTGCACTGCTCGTTCTGCCGCCTTTATGGGATGGAAGAAAGGATTGGCAAGTAAGGTTATTCTAGCCATCATCCCTTCTCGGGGGGGGGGGGCTGGTGCTCCTCTTAGCGCTTGTAAGATAGGGGATTCGTGTGTAGTTATAGAATTCATAAGAAGGGAGACCTGTTAACTGGGGAGGTTTTTTGCTACGTAGTATGTTCTATCAAGAATAAACTGATAAAAGGGTGAAATCATCTGAGTTGGGAGTATATTTTGTCTACTGCCATTTTAAGTGTATTGTGTGGTTTTGATGAGGAATTTATAAAGATTTTTTTTGGCCGAGTGGGACTGGACATTAGTCTATCACATAATAGCCCAGCAGTCTGTAGCTTCAGATCAGTTATTTGACTGCTATATACGAACGTGCTGTAGGATTCATGACGCAATCAAGCCAGAAGGATCTTTTTTTGAATAAAGCCCATTGCGATGTCATTAAGTCTTTTGCAATGCTGATAGCTCGATTATCTACTGCCGTCTTTATAGGTGTTTTCACCCAATCTCCTAGAGAATAACCGGTAATATGGATTCCAATGCTCTTAGGATTAAAGTTCTGTATTCTTTCTAAAATAGAGAGAGGATTATGGGGGCTTTCCGATAATTCTCTTGCAAACTCACGTGCAGGTTGTAGATACCATTCATGCAAATACGTAACAAGTGCTGGGTGCCTATTGGACTCCTGATCTACCTGTCGTTCTATCTCATTAAGTGTATCGGTATACCTCTGTAATAGAGTGGTTACATCGCTCGGATCCTTGAGGGAGTCTCTACTGAGTTGATGCAGGCTGTCAATAATTCTAGTATCCCAATAAGCATACGAGGTTTCTTCTTCTTGGTGTTTGGGATAGAACAGGGTCGCTGTTGTGTTATCAACAGCGAAACTAAGGAGTTGATCGATAGAGTTAACAAGAGTTTGTTCGCTATTTTCTGGCGGTTGTATGGGTGTTGATTCCAGATTGCTGCTGATAGAACTTAAGACTAGGTTTAAGGTTTTTTCGATATAGTTTGGATGAAGGAAAGTCTGTGCTGCTTGATGAATAATACGAGTAATATTTGGCATAGCCAGGTTAAGGGTCTTTTGGGCGATCGCTTTACGGACGAGTGTCCTTGCAGCACAATGTGGTTGTGGTAATTGAAACAGGATGTCGAAAAGGTTTTGGACTATCTGTTCAATGAGTACTTTATTAGCCATCGGAATAAGAATGGGAGTGGCTGGTCTGTGATCGGGAGTCCTTAGGGCTTCATATAGTTCATTTAGGTGTCTTGTCAGAATGCTGTTAAATAAAGGAGTCGTATTTTCATTTATTAGGATTTTATCCAGAGCTAGCTGGACCACTTGATTGGGGAGGTCATATTTTCTTAGGGTTAGTGTGAGTAGGTCGCTTAAAGGAGAATAAAATGTGGATCGGATCGCTTTAGCAACCGTTGCTTGGTATAAGCCTTTGGAAAGGGTGTTCTGCTGCTTCTGTAGAGCCTGTGTCGATGGGGGTAGCATCTGTGTTTTATAGTTTTCTAAAGCGCTATTGATATGTGCGAATAGTTTTCTGTGTATTGCATTCCCATTCTGCTCCTGTTCTCTAGCAGACATCGGTCTGGGGTTAACTGATGTGCGAAACTGATTAAGTAATCCATCAGCAAAACGGTGTGCAACACAATCCACTACCCAGCTAGCCATTTGAAAAAGACGGCCAGTTGCAAACCTGATGCCTGTAAATCGTCCCTCTTGTAATAGGCAGGCGTCGAGTTCTTGTCGTACATCTGCCTTATAGGTTGGTGAGGCGCTGTTGGTACGTTGTAGAATTTGCCTTTGTCCGTAAGGGCTGAGCTGAGGGAGGAACTGTAGAGTGCTTGTGATCGCAAGGGTTTGTGTAATTTTTTTCAGTAACCGGTCATTTTCTCTTCGATACCCTGCTTCATTCAAGGGTATGGGGGGTAATCGTAATGAATAATTTACTAACCTTAACGACATGATATTCTCTATTTTTGTATAATTAACGTTAATTATATAATAATTATGAAATTAGTATAAATACTAAAATTAATTGAATAAATTAAAACTAACAGATCTTTTTATTGCAAAAATACTTAGTGATATTGTCTAATAGATGTCCAAGAACAAATATTCATAGAAAAAGGGTGTTTTATGCTAAAAAAATTTCTATCTTTCTTTTTAAGTGCAGTCTCGCTTCTGAGTCTTCCCTTGTCATCTGAGGCTGTAGCTGCGGGCTCTAGTGTAGAGCTTTCGAGAGATTCTCTAAGAGAGAATGTCAATAAAGAATTTAATGAATTTGTGAAAGGCAGTAAGGATATGATGAATCAATATGATGGATTTATCGCCGTCTTAGATAAAGTGATCAAAGAGGATAAGGGACTAAAGCTTTCTGATCGCGAGCGGATATTAGATGCAGTTACATATGCCGCCAAATGTCATCAGATGCAAACTAGAAAAAACGCTAAAAAAACTCCTTACGTCAGTCATCCTATGATGGTTGCAGAAAGTGTCATTACGATCGGCAAGGTCTATGATGCCGATGTAATTATTGGAGCGTTATTACATGATACTATTGATGATACCCAAGCCACGTTTCACGATATTCGTGAGAAATTCGGATCGAAAGTAGAAGGGTTTGTAAGGGAGGTAACCGAAGATAATACATTGTCCGCGGTGAAAAGAAAAAAAATGCAAATCATCCATGCTTCAGAAAAATCGATGGGAGCCTCAGTTATTAGCATGGCAGATCATCTCTATAACCTAAATAATCTGCTCCAAGATCCTCCTGTGGATTGGACACGCGATCGGATTGATCAATATTTTCAGTGGGCGCAGACTGTAGTCGATAATCTGCCGGAGGGAAGTGTCTTGCTTAAGGCTGAAGTGCATAGAGTCATGCAAGAATATTGGAAAAAACAGGCTTAACTACAGGGGTAAGGAATCTTTGTCTTGCGCTGATCCTTACCCGCTTTTGTTTAGGGTTGTGCGTTCGCTGGTGGTGTAGCTGGTGGTGTAGCGGGTGGTGTAGCGGGTGGTGTAGCTGGCTCTGCAGGTGAAGCACTTCGATTTTCTGGTGGGAGCTCTGTCGGTTTTGTTGGATTTTCAGTGCCTGCCTTAGAGTTTTCCTGTGTACTTGCCTGAGGAGTAGGGTTTTCCTCTTTGGTCCATAGGCGTGCTTTTACACTTTGATGCGTATCTAGATTCATAAGAATGAAGGGAAATCCCGCATCAAATCCATGTTCTATGCTGATCTTGGTAGATTCTTTCCATCCTTGTGATATCGAGAGATCTTCTGGATGGATGATCCATTGGCTCCGATCGCTTAGTATGAGCTCTTGTCCCTTTCCGAGATTCTGCACTAACATATACTGCACTGGATTGTCTAGAGGTGGCTTTATGCTGCTTTTATTTAGGTTTTGCAGCTCTGCTGATTCTGTGGAAGATGTGTCGTTAATGGGTTGATAATGATGATCAATCCACATGCCCAGGGCTTGTCGCTGTTTTAATGTAAGGTTTACGATTCCTGTCTGCTGTTTATCTTGGAGCGACATCTGTTGGTCCAGATTAGTCTCTGCTATCACGGAGCTTGTTACAAAAAAAAAGGAATAAAAAGTGTAAAGTAGTTTGTTTTTCATAGAATCCTTTGAACTATACGGCATCTGTTTTTATTTGCTTGTAGTCGATGAGTCTTTATTTGCAAAGTATTAAAAAGAAGTTGGGCAGATTCTTTGTAATGTAGATCTCAGTCCCTTGAGTGCTTTGGGTTCGTGTTGATGCTCCTTAAGAATTTTCTCTAATATGTGATAAAAGGACCATGCCTTGACATAGTCATACCTTTGCATGCAGATAACCGCTAAGTAGTATTCTACAATCGGGTGGGTCGGATCTAGCTTATGATACTTTATCAGAACTTCATAGGCCTCTTGCATTCTTCCTAGTTGCAGATAGCTCGTCGCTAGTTGAAAAAGACCTGCTCTAAATTTCGGGAATGTTTTCAGGTGAGCTTTTAGTGTGTTTTGTTTTTTTATAATAGAGTCTCTTGTTTCATCTACAGGAAGAAAAACCGTTTGGATCCCCTTCGCATCAACTCGTCCTGTTAGGAAATCTTCTGGCAGTGTTTCTTGGGTGATAGCGCCTTCAAAGCGAATCTTGCTGATTTCTTTGAGAAGAGCTTTGCCTTCTTGTATCTGACCGTTAAATAAGTAGTGCAGGCCAAGAAGCATTTTAAATAGAGGGTCGCCCGGAACGTATTCAAGAGCTATCTGATAGAGTCTAATGGCTCCTGCAAAATCCTCCCTGCCACTCATCACAGAGGCTTGGTTAAAAAAAGCAAGTCCTATCACCTCTTTCCTATTCCGTTTTTGTAATTGGGAGGTATTCATGCCAAGGTATGTTTCCGATGGCATATTAATGCCGCGTGCTGTGGTTTCTATATTAATGATTTTATGCCCATCATTATGACTTAGATAGATATGCCCGGGTGGTGTGATGATATCTAAAGATAAGCCAATTCTTTGAGCTAAACATAAATATAAGGTTGAGACTCCTAAACACACCCCTAATCGACTATCTAGAACGGAAGGAAGAAAGGTATATAGGTCGATGTCTTTTGCATAAATCGAGTGAGGGGGGAAGCGAAAACGCATCTCTTGAAAAATAAAGGCATTCATTTCTGAGATCATTTCTTCAGCTGAGGCGTTTTTTTTGATATGAGCCGAAATGTTCAAAGCCATAAGATCTAATGTGGCTTCATATTGATTGATCTTCTGCTTTGCATCAAGATCTCCTTCAAATTGATAAATTAACAGAGCTCTAGCCAGATCAATTTCTTCGCTCGGTAGGGCGAGTACTTCTTTTTTCGTCCAGACTTTAAACCCGTCAAGCTGTCTGTTTTCTAGTCGCTTTGCAGCCCGTTCTAAAATGGATAGCTGATCTCCACTCATGTACATTTCAGTATCTGTCGAGCTTTTATTAACAAGGCTAATCATGGAATAGACATCCAGAGAGGGCAGTTCAAGTGCTGTTTGCTCAGAAGTAGGTTCTCCAAGTAGTAGCTCCCATCCGGTTGCAAGAGCTTTTTTTCCTTCTTCTGTTTCAGGGTAGAGCTCGTAAAAAGCTAGATGTTGAATCAGCGATTTAGGATCTAGTGTTCTGTAAATAGATTCGATTTTGGTAAGCTGTGAAGTTACAGTCTTTTTACTTTTCGAAGTAGCAGAGATAGGAAGTACTAAGATAGCTAAAGATAGAGTGTAAAAGAGGTGTTTCATGAAGCTTGATATCCTATTATCATTCCCTATGCTTCTAACTGGCTTTAGGGATTGACCAGCATATATCAGGAAAGAAAAAAAAGGTCTTTAACTTTTTGGGTGAGCTTTTGAATAAGAGCGTTGTTGCAGCATATAGGGGTGTGTCTGTAAACCTTATGTTGCTCCTGGGATCATGGTTTTATGGTAAATGCCCGCATGTAGGGATATAAGGTAAATCATGCGGGTCAAAGAGGCTAGAATCGACTTGTTATGCT
The DNA here is from genome assembly GCA_945905275.1 of Chlamydia trachomatis. Taxonomy (GTDB): domain Bacteria; phylum Chlamydiota; class Chlamydiia; order Chlamydiales; family Rhabdochlamydiaceae; genus VGMB01. Next base: position 6,335 of record CAMDPQ010000056.1, on the reverse strand, counting down.
GATGGTTTAGCTAGGCTAGTTATCCAAGATGTCATCGCTGTGCTAGATGAATGGATAAAATCCTTTCCAGAAATGGCTAAGCGGTAACTTGCCTGCGCACCAATAGCAAAAGCTTTATTGAGTGTTTCTCTTACAGAAATGTCGCTTTCTGCTCCATCATCCCCACCAAACCCGTATTCAGAGGCGTTCGCATCGAGGTTAGTCCATATATGGTTTATTGTATCCTGGAGAACGGCTCCCGCAAGCATTGTAGCAGGTACTGTAATCAGATTTGGGAGTACCCATGAGCTAACCCAGAAGACTGTTGATGCCAGGGGAGATAAGATGACAGCTGTCAGGATCGTGAGAGCTAGGGGAGCAATTTTTTCGATCGTCTCCTGCATACTATCCAAAGACTCCCTGTCCGAGTTCGAACGATAGCAGGCGTCTACGCATTCGTTTAGGGTTGTGAGAGAAGCTTCAGGAAGATCGATGCTCTGTAAATGGGTATATTCGGGAAATCTGATCTGGGACATAAGAACTCCTCTTTATTTCTTTAAGGTTTGATTAAGAATTGATAGATTTAATCATTAGACCTGTCTTTTTGTAAAGCCTAAAAAAAGGGGTGCAAAACGGATGAGCTCATCACTTCAGGCGTTTTTACTAGCCCCCGTACCCTAACAAGGGGATGAGCTGGAAAATAGAAGGCCTTTTTCTATTTTTTTATAAAAGACAGCAGTTATGTGCCGGATTGGGACCCATATACCATGATCCTTATGTCAGCTCTGGTTCTTAGTTAAGATCGAAAACTGGTTTCAAAAGCATGCAAACAAGGGTATTGGCAAAATAAGAGGACTCCTGCTGAGTCGATAGAAATCAATAAAGCTTAGGCACTTGGGGTCTCGGTCATTATAAAAAATCAAGTGCATCATGAACAGTTGAGGCTGAGAAATAACCCTTTTCACCTAAATAGTCGGATGATGTGCGTATATCTACCCATATAGGGCAAGAGCTTCGGAGTACCAAAGATACGCCGATAGAGGTCGGTCGGATAGTCTCAATAGGATGTGGGATCCGGTGGTCTCTTCAGATAGAGGTTCTGCCGCCCCTGTTCATCTGCATAGCTAGTATAAGACTGGAGGTAGAGCGGCTTACAAGGTCTTTGAAGAGAAGAGCAATATATCCAGTCGAAGTTGTGATCCATTAGGGCAATAGAATCTTGTTAAGGTAATTTTTAAATCGAGCAGATCACTCTAGAGCGCCACTCAGTGCTTTTTTTGTTAATACTTGACTATCTGTTTTTTTTATAAAATTAAATTTAATATCAATATCTTAATAAGTTATTCATGATTTTTTAATACAATGGTTTTTATGTTAAATTAAAAAGAGGGTATTATGTACTTCTTGCCAAGCTCAGGTTACTCAGTATGCCATGCAATATCTTCTGCTGCACCGATTGTTTCTGGCAAATACCCTCGGATAGGGACCTGGTTGTCTCGAATAGGTGGATTGTGTCCGATGCTGCATAACATCAAACCTTCATTAAATACTTCAAGATTCAGCTTGCAGACGAGTGTTGCGCCCCGCAACTCCATCCAACGTCAATTTAGTTCGGGGATTGAGAAGGGGAAACCATTTTCTATATGGCAACTGGCTGCTGCTCCTGCGTCCTTAAGGGGAGATAAAGAGTTCATGCTTCGGGCTGTGGCTCTGTATGGCCGGGCTCTGCAGTGGGCTTCTGCCGAGTTAAAAGGGGATAAACAGTTCATGCTTGCGGCTGTCGCTTGCAATCGCTATGCGCTCAAGTGGATTGACGATAAAGAGGTAGTGCTTGCAGCTGTGGCTCGGAATGGCTTTGCGCTGGAGTATGCCTCTGATGCATTAAAAGCCGATAAAGGGTTCATGCTTGCAGCTGTGGCTCTAAATGGCTTCACGCTGGGGTTCTCCTCTGACGAATTAAAAAACGATAAAGAAGTGGTTCTTGCAGCCGTGGCTCTAAATGGCTTCGCGCTGGGGTTCGCCTCTGATGCATTAAAAGCCGATAAAGGGTTCATACTGGCGGTGGTGGCTCAAAATGGCTTAGCGCTAGAGTATGCCTCTGACGAATTAAAAAACGATAAAGAAGTGGTTCTTGCAGCGGTGGCTCACGATAGCTCTATGCTGCGGTGGGCCTCTAAAGCGGTCATTCTCCGACTTGTGGCTCAAAATGGATTGGTGCTACGGTATGCCTCCGATGCATTAAAAGCGGATAAAGATGTTGTGGCTACAGCTATGGCTGAGAACCCACTCGCTCTTGAGTTTGCATCTGAAGAATACCAGAAAACTGAGAGACAGCTTAGAGCTCCTGGGTTGACTCTTTTGAAAGAGCAGATGGATGCTCTTACTCAAAATAAACCAATCGGTTGGCAAGAACAGTCTGCCATATTACTCGATAAGGCCAGGCAAGAATCCCCTACCTTAGAATTACAACGTTTACGTGACTGGGGCATTATAGAAGAAAATATTGATGCACGGTTAGAGAGTATGGAGGCTCGCTTTCTTAGTCCAGGACTTGCCAGGGTTTCTGCCAAAGCGATGATCGGTAGACTCTTGGAGATTCAAAGGCTCTATGGGGACACACACTGGGTATCCATTCATGCCCAGTCTGCAGAATCGACTGTGATTCCCGACTTAATCACAGCTTTGATCAAGCGCTCCTCTGCTGCAAAAGATCTTCACCCAGTTAAATACCTGAGAATACCTCAAAATAAAGGTGAGGCACCAGATATTGAGATATATAAACAGTCGAGCACAGATGACCATGATCTAAAAACACGCGAGGATCTTATCTCAGCAGACATCTATCCTTATAATATAACACCTGGCGAATCCGCTTTTTATTTTATGTCGGCCAATCGAAGTGTTATGCGTGCCTGCTCTGATATTGCCTTGCCTATCATTAAAAAATTCTATCCTTCCCTATCCTTATTACAACAAACAGGATTTGCTAAAAGAATCGTAAGACCCATCAATAGGATAGGTCCTGACCTTGGCAATCTCTTTGTATTTTGCATTCCGAAAGAAAACAGTGCAAAGGTTCTATATCAGGCGCATCCATTTGGTAAGCCGTGTGATTGTCATCCCTCTCAAGAAACCCATCGTATTTTAGATCAGTTACAAAAGGGAAAGCTAGATCAATCCACTTTATGCAGAAATGGCCATCTACCACAGTTGCGTCTTTTTGCCCCAGAACTAACCAAAAATGGGGTGAAAACTTTCCTTTTCTCTCCAGATCTCAAATATCGCAGGGAGCAGGAAAAACATGTGCAAGAGATTATTCAAGAGATGGCATCGATCGAAAAGGTTCAATGAGTGTCCTAGCCTTTTTAATCAGAACAGGCTTCAAAGAAAGTTTTGCTGAAAAAACCTAAAAAATTGATATTGCTCTGCATTTACAGACCCGATGTTACACTACTCAGGTTGTACGGCTGGTAAACGAATAGGCAATACAGAATACGATCAAAGCAGGATCGGGTGGGCTTGTCAAATAGATGTGTTCTACTCTGGTTGATGTGCACAGCCAGTCGTAGATCTCGGGCAGAGCATTGTACAGATCGTTTTTTTAAGATCCTTATGAGCCAAGATTGTTTCGATAGAGGGTTGGATCTTATAGGTCCAATTCGTGTCTACCACAGTACCCGGGATATTTATGCGCTCTTGGTCTGGATCCCCCCACGATAGTTCTGGGTAGAGATTGAGATATTCTTGTAATAGGTTAATATGAAACAGGCTCTTGGTTTGATGGGAGTCGGTCAGAATCTGTTTCCTTTGCATAGGCGATAAGACCGGTACATAATCCCATCCGTAGCGCGCGCATAAAGGGATCGCTTCCTCAGGGAAATCTCTCCACCACTGAGCAAGTGTTGGGGAATCATGAGTCGATATGGTCGTCATACTCAAGGGGGGGTACTCTGCAGGAGGGATGTAACGGCTATCTGTATTCCAATACCTCTCCCATCGCATGACCTTTGTTCCACAGATCCCCATCTCTTGTAATACCGCCGGTGCCATCGGAGGTACCGTTCCTAGATCTTCTGCAATAGGAAGCATGTGGGTAAAAGAGACTATCTTCTCTAGATTTCTTCTTCCTTGCTCTTCCCAGATGGAGGCACTCTGTGGCATATAGAGTCCTGTTTTGGGGTCACCGTTTTTGGTAATAGCCCATATCCTAAAGAACCCAATCACATGGTCTACTCGAAAGAGATGATAACAGTAACTGGCATATTCCAGTCGTTGCTGCCACCAGTGAAAGTGATGCTTTTCCATCATTTTCCAGTTAAATAGAGGGAATCCCCAGTACTGTCCTTCCTGGTTATATTGGTCGGGTGGCGCTCCTGCACGCAAGTCTAATGTAAAGAGATCTGGATAGTGCCATACATCCGCGCTATCCGCGCTAATTAAAATAGGGATGTCACCCTTAATAAGAATTTCATTCTTATTAGCACAGGAAGAAATATGGGTGAATTGCAGTAAACATAGGTATTGCAGTAGACTGTAAAAAGCGATGTCAGTGGCATAATGATAGATAAGCTCTTTATAGGTCTTTTCGGAAGGTCTTTTTATTTCAGCTGGCCAGTGTAAAAAATCTTGGGGTCCCAGGTCCTGTTTTAGCGCCTTAAATAAGGCGTAGGGTTGTACCCAGTCCCACTTATGGATAAACGTTTTGTACTCCTCAGAATGCAGCCAGTGGGTGCTGTATTTTTCATAGTATAATCGAAGGAAGGCGAGCTTCTGGCTGAGGATGTCTGCGTAAGGGACGTGCTTGGCGCTGTTCAAGATCTGCATCTGTGTTATGCTGTTTTGCAGTGCTTTATCTTCTTTGACGAAAGGTAGATGTAAAAGCGATAGGTAAATCGGATGCAGAGCGCAAGAAGAGATCGCGTTATAAGGGCTTGGGTCGCTGCCAGAATCATTTAAAGGCAGTAGTTGAATTACATCGAAGCCTACCTCTTTACACCACGTTATTATAGGGATGAGATCATAGAAGTCACCGATCCCGCAACTGCCTTGAGAGCGAATGGAGGCAAGGGATAGATCGATGCCGTGATGAGGATATATGCCAATGCGGTTCCAAGCTTTTGCTGTTATCGAAGAGCGAAGATGCTGCTGTAGTTGGTCTGTGTTCATAGAGATCCAGACGGAGGGAGAGCGACGCTGAGTAGATTGCCGGAGTCTATCGCTTTAAACCATTGATAAGAAAAATCAATGAATTGATGTAATTGGATATTGAACGCGTCTGCCGATAAAGAGGTAAAGGAGATATACTGAAAAAGTGCGAGCTTATTGGCCCGTTCCGAATAGGCAAAAGTTCCGATGCGTGGGTAGATGCTATTCATCCGTAGCGCTTCTTTAAGGATGTTTTCTCTAAATCTGCCTGCAGGAAGTTCCACAATAAGAGTCCCCATTAAAATAAGGTCTTTTACTTCATCATACTCTAAGTTAATGCTTAATTTTCCATCGATTTTGAGTTTGCAAAGCACTCCTTTTTCCGCTCGTAGATCGGTATCTAGCATTTCGCCCAGTGTTACTATTAAATTATCGAACTTATTCATGCAGGTTTCCTGTTATTTCTCGCTTGCCTCATCGGGCTCTTCATCGTAATCTTCATCTAGCTTTTCTTCCAATTCTTCTAGTGTTTCTATAAATATTTTTAAAACTTCTTGTCGATGAGGATCATTTCTAAAGAGCTTAGGGGCCACTTGCCGTACTGCATCTCGCATCTGCGTAAAAATAATTAATTCGGCAATCATCTCATCTTCAAGGCCCATTTGCACGCCCAGTTGGAGGACTTTGTCTGCTGATGGGTATCTTTCCATGAGGAACTTAACAAAGAGCTTGGCCAGCAGCTGAAAGGTGATGCGTGTCGATGGCGCCAGATCATTTCTTGCGAAAGAGGAGTTGATAAGAGGCATTCTGGATTTAAAATAACGATAGACTCCTAAAATCGCCTGCAAGGAGCGGGTATCCGATAACAGTCGATGGAGCTCTCCACGTGAAATCGACGGCCCTTTAGATTTAAGGTCATGGCCCAGTGAATGCAGAAGGAAGCTAATCACTGTATTCATCTTTTCATAAGGGTATTGTGTTGAAAGCTCATTAAAGAGGGTTTGTGGATCTCTTGGATTGCTTGTTACATCTTGATATAGACCCCTTAATCCTGTCGGCGAGTTAAGGTCCTGCTTGGCAAAATCCAGGGCATATGCACTGATGTTTTTGCCAGCTTGTATTTCTTTGCGATGTAGCTCATTAAATTGCTGTTTGCACTCTTTGATGGTGGCCGCAAGCTGACCTGTAGAGGTGGTTTGCAGAAAGTCTAA
>CAMDPQ010000055.1 GCA_945905275.1 Chlamydia trachomatis | reverse complement strand
CCAAATCCTTAAGGCTGCTACCTTCCGGTCCTGACCTGGTTCGGACCGTCTTGCTCTAAGAGGTCCCCGGTGAAAAAACCATTATAAAGAAATATAGACTTGGAACTCAAGGGGATTTTTTTAAAATAAAGGTATTGATCGAGTAGAGAAAAGGGAGCTTGCATAACGCCCCCTTCAAAAGAGTTATTGAAGATCGCGATTCGAAGAGGTTGTTGTATCTGATGTCTCTAAAGATCGGACCTTCTGTAGCTTGGTATGAGGGAAAAATGTCCCGAGCATTTTTGCCGCATCCTGCCCATTTTTTGCCATAAGAGCGGCAGAATATAGACAAAGGCCAGTTCCATGACCTTGACCATAACCTGTAAATATAATGCCATCGCCTTTGATATCGAGAGTGAAGTCGTTGCTTTTTAATTTATGGTCTCCTAACGCCTTTTGCAGGATAAAGAAATCTATATTACGTATTTTATCTCCGTTAGACACTCTTATCGCATAGACCTTACCTGATTTTGGTTCGGAAAATAACGAGAGATTCGATACTTTTGCAAATCCTGCGATATGGGCGATTTGTTCTTTAGATACCGTAAATGACCAGCCGAGTTTTTGCCGATCTGATTCAGTAATAGGAAGAGACACTCCTTCAGGAGAAGGGGTATTAATACGGAAAATAGAGGCAAAGTCTGCTGTTTTTCCAGCGCTATTTTGATGCCATGTAGCTGCGAAAGGTTTGTTATTAAGTGTCATAATCGCATGACGGGTGCTAGAAATAGCTGCTTCGAGCATCGTGTTTTGCAGCGTAGCTCCATGACCTACATAACCCACTTCTTTTGCGTTAACATGATAGAGCTGGAACTGTTGTTGTTTACTGAGCATATGATAGGTATCAGTTCTTGCAGCAATGGCTATTGCATTAAGGACTTCTTGGTTCATTTCATGTTTAAATTGAGGGGTGAGAGTAGATCTCAGGTAGCTTTCTACATCGACTTCATTAACAACAGTTATCATGCCATTATCATCATAGACCTCAACGCATCCTCGATATTGCATTCCATTCACAAAGATGGTTGTATCAGAATCGAGCGGAATAATTCTAATTTGAAAGGTCCCTGGAATCAGCTCGCCCCATTTGATGCCTGCCTGCTCATGGCTAAGAGGAGCTCTTTTCGAAAAGGATCCGTTAAATAAGACGTAATTATTAAGGGGGTTACAAACCTGGTATTTCCCTTTAGCTTCTAGAATGACCTGTTTTTGATTCTCGTGCAGTAGGATCTTGACTGTTGCAGGTTTCCTTTTCTGAGATACATCTTTTGGGATCTCCTGAGAATACGTGCTGGGTATATAGTACATCGGGGATGCGGAAAGTAGGATTCCTAAATAAAAAGCTGTTGTCCGATTCATCATATATCTCCAGAATTAAATTTTGCAGGTATACTGCGACCTAAATGTTCATAAGCTTGTTGCGTCACTTCCCTTCCTCTTGGAGTTCTTTTAAGAAGTCCCTGCATAATCAGATAGGGTTCGTAGACGTCAGAAATTGTGTCGGGATCTTCTCCTATTGCAATGGCGATCGTGCTGATTCCGACAGGTCCACCCTTATAATAGTCAATGATCACATCTAATATTTTTTTATCCATTTCATCGAGACCCTTATGGTCTATGGACAGCATCCGGAGTGCGTTATTTACGGTTGTTTGATCTGCTTGGGTATTATTTTTGATTTGTGCATAGTCCCTTACCCATCGAATCAGGTTGTTGGCGATCCGGGGAGTACCCCTTGCTCTGGCAGCAATTTCTTCTGCCCCTTCAGGTGAGAGTGTTACCCCTAAAATTTTGGAGGAGCGTAGGATGATTTCTTTGAGAGTCTTGCTGTCATAATAATCAAGCCTGCAGGTAAAAGAAAAACGGGATCTCATAGGAGCTGTTAAAAGACCCATCCGTGTAGTGGCTCCAATGAGAGTAAATCGATTGAGCTTTACTTGGACAGAACGTGCACTTGGTCCAGAGTCTATGAGGAGATCCAGAGCAAAGTCTTCCATTGCAGGATAGAGGTATTCTTCGATGACTCTTGAGAGCCTATGGATTTCATCAATAAATAAGATGTCACCTTCTTTTAAATTCGTCAGAAGGCCTGCAAGATCACCTGCTTTTTCAATAACAGGTCCTGAGGTGACAACAAGATTGGTTCCCATTGATTTTGCTATGATATTAGCAAGGGTTGTTTTACCAAGACCTGGGGGGCCATACAATAAGCAATGCCCAAGGGGCTCCTGCCTTTGTTTGGCAGCCTGAATAATAACATCTAGGCGCTCTTTAATGCTTTCTTGACCTAAGAAGTCTCGCAGAGAGGATGGGCGTAGAGGGACTTCATAGGTTTCATCCGGTTTTGTCCAAGAGGATTCGATATAAGGCTGGCTCATTCATACCTGTATTAACGGGTGATCTAAGAAAAACTGTAGCAAGAAAACGAATTCAAACGCTATATGTAATCGATGGTAGTGAAAAATATTGGGGTATCAAATCATGAGTCTGCAATCAGATCGTTGGATTCGTCAAATGGCTCAAGAGCAGGGTCTAATTGAGCCTTTTGTGGACGGACAAGTACGCTTAGAAAATGGAAATAAGATCATTAGTTATGGGCTATCAAGCTACGGATATGACCTGCGTGTCTCTCGCGAATTTAAAGTCTTTACTAATGTATATAATTGTATTGTTGATCCTAAAAACTTTAGTGAAAATTCCTTTGTTCATATGGAAGTGGACGAGTGTATCGTCCCGCCGAATTCTTTTGCTCTGGCTCGGAGCGTTGAATATTTTAGGATTCCAAGAGATGTTCTCACAGTATGTATAGGTAAATCGACCTATGCAAGATGTGGAATTATCGTAAATGTGACCCCTTTTGAGCCAGGATGGGAAGGGTATGTGACCTTGGAGATTTCTAATACGACACCACTGCCTGCCAAGATTTATGCTAATGAGGGTTTAGCTCAAGTCCTGTTTTATAAGGGGGCTGAGGCTTGTGAAATTTCTTATGCTGACCGTGCCGGTAAATACATGCATCAGATAGGTATTACCCTCCCTGTGGCATAAAAATGGGTAAAGTCTTTGTGTGTATCGCCCTTTCAAATCTCGAAGTGCATAAAAAAGTTAGAATTTCAAATAGACCTTTTTAAGCCATTAAAACCCTATTTATGTCCTCTATTTTAGCAGATTTCTGGAATAATAGGACTGATTCTTTTAGTGCAACTGATGTGAAGCTTTATCTGGTAGGCGTTCATTTCTCTGGATAGGACATGAATATAAGGCTTATATAGCCCGTATTCTATAGAAAGATCTCCCGCTCTCTATGGAATACGGGAGAGGTGTTCTTAAAAGCCTATAGGCATAAGGTTCCTGGTGATCAGAGCTACTGCGTATATAACAGATGCTTCTTATAGTACAAAGACTTCTATCTCCACAGCTTTTGGCCTATATGCATCCGATGGTCATTAAAGACTTCTCGAGGAGTTCTAAAGGGTAGGGTTTTTCGAGGTCGATCCTTTAATGCATCTGCAATACACTTTAGATAATCAGGGCTTATTTTGTCTAAACGCTCACCCTTGGGCAGATACTGTCTTACCAGGCCACTTGTATGCTCATTAAGCCCTCTTTCCCATGAGTGGTAAGGACAAGCAAAATACATCTTTGCCTCTAGACTTTCAGTAATCTGCTGATGATAGGAAAACTCTTTGCCTTTATGAAAAGTCATAGTCACCACACTCTCTGAAACAGTAGGGCGATTGCAAGAAGAATTTATTGACAAGTAATTATTACTGAGTGTGTTCTGTTTGTCCTTTAACTATCATTGAGGACATTATGACACTTAATCTCGCTGCTGACGCTCCGTTGCTATAAGCTTCTGCTACTCTTCCGGATCCTAGAAAATCGCGGAATCAAATCTACCCTGTAATGGATATTATTAGAGTCGCCATTATCGGCATTTTCTGCTCGGCTAATGATTGGATTGCCGTCATTAAATGGGCTAATGCGTATGAACCGTGGTTTCAGTCTGTCGGTCTTTGTTTTAATGGCATTCCCTCTCATGACCCCATAGGAAGATTTTTTCGACTGGTTGACCCCAAAGCTTTTGAAAGCTGCTTTATTCGATGGGTCCAAACACTTGCTGAAAACATTCAGGGAGTAATTGCAATTGACGGCAAAACAATTTGCAATTCGGGTGATCCTTTTCATGGGAAGAAGGCTTCACATATCATTACAGCTTTTACAGCAGAAAATGATATCATTCTTGGTCAGCTCAGAACAGCTGAAAAATCAAATGAAATCACAGCCATCCCAGAACTTCTAAATACCCTCGCGTTAAAGGGATGTGTGGTTACGATTGACGCGATGGGATGTCAAACGGCTATAACAAAAAAAATTCGGAACCAAAAAGGCGATTACGTCATTGGAGTCAAAGGGAATGAGGGAAGACTTCGGGATGAAGCGGTCAATTTTTTTGACCAAGTAATTGATGTGGGGGCGAAAGAAGCTGGGTGCAGCTATGCTAAAACTATTGAAAAGGGACAGGGAAGAATTGAGGAACGGGAAGTAAGGGTAAGTTCCGATTTGGAATGCCTAGAAGGGATCGAAGGATGGGATGGGCTCAAGTCCTTAATTTGTGTAAGATTCACTCGGCATGAAAAGGGTAAAACCAGCAGGGAAAGGCGCCACTATATTTCGAGTCTACTAGCTGGCGCAGATCAAATGGGAGAAATCATTTGCTTGCACTGGGGAATAGAAAATACATTGCATTGGCATCTTGATGTCAGTTTTAATGAGGATAAAAGCAAAATTCGCGCAGGGAATGGGGCCGAAAACTTCTCTCTGCTAAAACGGTGTGTTTTACATTTAGTAAAAGCAGATACGAATGAAAAGGACAGTGTTTCTCTAAAGAGACGAATGGCTGGCTGGAATCCGGCTTACAGACTTGGGCTATTAGGAGTTAAATAATTTATCATGCAATCACCCTGATTTTTTGACTATTATTTATTTTAATTTTTTATGCACTTGCCCCTTCAATGAGCCATATAATTACTAATTATTTAATTATTTGTTTTTTAACATTAAATTAACAATTAAATCTTATAATATAAACTATAATATAATTAAAATTATTAAATAAGGAGCGAAGGTATGTCATTAGGGAATAGGATAGAGGCATCGTTAGGCATTAGCTGCGGTGCTGCTGCTTTAGGGGAACCCGAGAGAGAGGATCTGCGATTAGGTTCATATGTATTTAGTTCTGGGAATTCTGTTGCTCATGCAGCTGCTAGTTTAAGGGGACGTGTAGGGTTACTTGGAGAGGATCTAAAAGTAAGGCGTGTTGATGGAGGTGTCTATCCGGCAGTCTGTTTTACTGAAGAGGGTGTGCAGAGGATGGGGGATGGGTTTTTATCAACCCTGGTATCTGAGGGTGGTATGAGAGAGATCTCCTCGATAGTTGGTTGCATTATGGCTAATAGAGGTCCATGGGGTGAGTCTGATGATCTCACCAAGCAACTGCTCACTGAAATCCTTTTATCCGTGCACGATAATCGGCCTATTGCATTTGATCGTAGCAGCCGTGAAGAGATTCATCTGATTTTTAAGCTTTTGGATTATTTGGGACTGGATCAATGGCAAGAGAGATTAGAGGGGTCTCTACCACCTATGGCTCTGCAAGATACTCCACCTAACGTGTTCTCTCTTGATCGGAGTGAAGCGGAATTAGCCCCTGTGCTAACAAACTTCCGTGCATTAAAATGCCTGATTATCCAGGGGCCTGTCTCGCAGAATTTCCTAGACTCTTTACCTCGTACTTTATGTCGGTTAGACCTGTCATCTTCTGATATGACGAATCGGATATTGACGAGAAAAGAAGCTGCTTTAGCGGCTGTGGCTCAATATGGCAGTGCTCTGCATTGGGCCTCTGCTGGATTAAAAGGGGATAAAGAGGTGGTAATGGCGGCTGTGGCTCAATATGGAGGGGCTCTGAGACATGCCTCTATTGGATTAAAAGGGGATAAAGAGGTGGTAATGGTGGCTGTGGCTCAAAATGGCTGGGCTCTGGAATATGCCTCTGATGGATTAAAAGGGGATAAAGAGGTGGTGCTGGTGGCTGTGGCTCAAGATGGCAGGGCTCTGTTTTTTGCCTCTGCTGAATTAAAAGGGGATAAAGACGTGGTGATAGCGGCTGCGGATCAAGATGGCTGGGCTCTGAGACATGCCTCTACTGGATTAAGAGGGGATAAAGAGGTCGTGATAGCTGCTGTGGCTCAAAATGGTAGGGCTCTGGAATTTGCCTCTGCTGGATTAAGAGGGGATAAAGAGGTAGTGCTTGCAGCCGTGGCTCAACAGGCTAATGCCCTTCGGTATGCGTCTGCAGAATTGCGAATTGATTTAGAGGTTATACGGGCTGCAGGCCTGGTTTAATTCAGGCCTGCAGTGGTTTTTTTATGCCATCGATCTTTTAATCCCTCTATATAAGTGTAAACTACAGGAGTTAGATAAAGGGTGAGGACCTGAGAAATCAAAAGGCCTCCTACAATCACAAGGCCGAGTGGACGGCGTGCAGCAGCGGTCATGCCTCCCATACCTAGGGCTATGGGGACAGCACCCATCAACGCAGATAATGTCGTCATTAGAATAGGACGAAAACGGATCATGCATGCTTCATAAATGGCGTCATGGGGATTTTTCCCTTCTTTTTCTCTTTTGTGATTTGCAAAATCAACCATAATAATTCCATTTTTCAGAACAATACCCAGTAGCAAGATGAGTCCAACTACAGCATACAGCGATAATGGTGCTCCAAACATCATAAGGGTTAGAAGACCTCCAAGAGTGGCTGGAGGTAGTGTAGACATAACGGTAAGAGGGGAAAAAAAGTTCTCATATAAAATGCCAAGAACGACATAAATAATAAAAATCATGATCATAATTAGGTAGGGAAGATTCTGAAAAGACTGCTTAAAGACGCTAGCGGAGCCCTGTACAGCTCCTGTAATGTCAGAAGGAAGTGTTTCGCTGGCCAGTCGAGCAATTTCTTTCGTCGCATCACCTAATGCCACTCCCTCTGCCGTATTAAAGGAAATCGTCGCCGATGGTAGGCCATTAAAATGATTTACTGATAAAGGGCCCAGGCCCTCTTTCATTGTAATCACAGAGGATAAGGGGACCAGACTCTTTGTGTTGGCGGAGGAGATCCATAACTGAGAAAGCATGCTCGGATCGTTATAGTATTTCGGAAGGACTTCCATAATAACATAGTATTGATTGAGAGGCTCATTAATAGGAGATAGGTTAATTCCTGCAAAAGCTAGGCTTAGCGCAGTTTCGATTTGCTGGGCTGTAATCCCCAACATTGATGCTTTATCCCGCAGGATCTCTATAAAAAGTTGTGGTTGTGCAATGTCGAGATCAGAAGATACAGAATGGAACATTGGGTTTGCTTGGATCTTTTTTTGGAGGATAGGTGTATAGGTGAAGAGATCTTGTTCTTGGAAAGATTGCATCGTATATTGATAGTTTGCTTTGCTACTTGTTGTACCTACTTGGAGGTTAATGAGTGGCATCGGTTTTAATAAAACCATGACGCCAGGAATGACATTCATCGATTTCATGAGTTCTAGGGTTACATAGCCAGCAAACTGCCTTTCTTCAAAGGGCTTTAAAGTCACATACATTACCCCCTGGTTATCTTGCGGCGTGCCACTAACTGTAACAACAGAGTCTACATTTGGGTTTTGGACGGCAATTTTGCCAAGAGACTCCTGGACGGCTGCGAGCTCATAGGGTGAGGTGCCATTCATAGTAATGGTAAATCCTTGGATGAGGCCAATATCATCGCCGGGAAGAAAATCTTTCGGTAGTTTTGCAAGAAGAAGGAGGGTGATAAGGAAAGAGCAGATCCCTCCGAGTAGTATCCATTTCTTGTTTTTTAAGCTCCACGATAAGGAAGGTCTATAGAGTGTAAGAAGGCTTTCGTTGATGGCTTCTGAGAGTTTTTCTATCCTGCTTTTTTTTCTATCTTTTTCTCTGGCAGGGATGAACTTACTGCAGAGAAGTGGAGTCAGTGATAAGGACACAAAACCAGAGATAAGAACGGCTGTAGCGATGGTTAATGAAAACTCATGTAAGAGCCGGCCAATAATCCCTTCCATGAAAACAAGGGGAATAAAAACGCAGCATAAGCAGAGCGTCATGGAGATAATCGTCGGCATGATTTCTTTGGACCCATTGATCGCTGCCTTCAGGGGAGTCTCCCCTTGCTCTATGTGTCTGACGATATTTTCGAGAACGACAATAGCATCATCGACAAGGAAACCGATCGATAAAGAGATGGCTAATAGGGAGAGGATATCAATATTAAAGTTGCAGTAGAACATGATGATAAATGTGCCAAGAATCGAAATAGGAATCGCAATGGCGGGAATAATCGTATCGACCACTCTTCCAAGATACAAGAAAATAATGGTAACTACAAGGAGGAGAGCGATAAGTAGTGTGAACTTCACATCAGTGATTGAATCAATGATGAAAAGGGATTCGTCGTATTCTTTAATTAAAGAGATAGAAGAGGGGATTTGCTTTTGTAGCTGGGGTATGATCTCTTCAATCTGGCGGATTACATCAAGGGTGTTTGCATTGGATTGCTTGATGATGGCAAGACCTACCCCATTTTCCACTTTAGTTTGGGAAAAATATTTTACAGAGATCTTGTCATCCTGAAGGCTGTCAAAGGCTTTTCCGACATCCCGTAGCCTGACAATGGCCCCATCATCGGTTTTCATCACGATCGGGTTGTATTTTTCTCCTTCAAATATCTGTCCATTGACATTAATGGTATATTCTTGGTTTTTGCCATATAATGAGCCAACAGGTAGGTACACGTTGGCTGCTTTTAGGCTTTCTCCAATTTGATCCAGACCTATGTGTCTTCTAGCGAGTTTTTGAGGGTCTAATTGGATCCTTACAGCAAAGGGCTGTCCATAGGTCACGACTTGAGAGACGCCTTCGATAATGCTGAGCCGTTGTCCAAGGACTGAGTGGGCATAATCATAAAGCTGACTTAACGGGAGTACATTCGATGTCAGCATGTAGAATAGGATAGGGCTTTGCGTCGGATTGACTTTTTGGTAGTAGGGAGTATAGGGGAGATCTTGTGGAAGCTGGGCGCTTGAGGCGTTAATGGCAGCCTGCACATCAGGGGCAGCTCTATCGATATCTTTATCGAGCGCAAACTGTAAGACGATTGTGGCACTACCGGTATAGCTTGTTGAACTAATGGATTGGATGCCATTAATTGTTGCAAATTGTTGTTCTAAAGGGACAACTACACTGTTGGCAATCGTTTCAGGAGAGGCTCCTGGATAGGAAACCGTAACCTCTATTGTCGGATAGGCGATATCAGGCATGCTGCTTACAGGAAGTGCCTGATAGGATAAGATACCAAAAAACCCAATCGTCAGCATGATCAAGATGGTCATGACTTTTCTGCGTATAAATAGATCCGCGAAGTTCACAGCTCACTCCTGTCGTTCAAAAGAGGGGGGTTGGGTTGGGTTAACCGCATCTTCTTCAGGTATTGTTTGGGGGAGAGGTTACTAGATACTTCTGCATTGTCTTCCGCTTGAGGAACGTTGTTTTCTTCTGCTATCACTACTTTCAGTCCTGGATAGAGAGACATTTGTCCCTCTAATACTACTTTATCAGAGGGAAGAAGCCCCTCTTCAATGAGAGTTAGATCGCCATGACGCTGACCGGTTCTGACCTGTTTGATTGAGGCGATATGCTCAGAATTAACAACGAATACATAATGCCCTTCCTGGCTAGTCTGGATCGCTTTAGAAGGGATG
This sequence comes from Chlamydia trachomatis, assembly GCA_945905275.1. Lineage (GTDB taxonomy): Bacteria > Chlamydiota > Chlamydiia > Chlamydiales > Rhabdochlamydiaceae > VGMB01. The sequence continues at coordinate 4,126 of CAMDPQ010000055.1, read as the reverse complement.
AGAAGGGCGTTTTCTAGATTTGTCAGGATCAATCTAACTTCAATATATTCACCAGGCCATAGTTTGTTTCCTTCATTGCAGAGTGTCGCTTTCATAAAGACCGTTGCAGTACTTGCACTTATACTGTTATCGATTAGAGTGAGTTTGCCTTCGTATTTAAGACTCTGATCTTGATTGAGGTAGATCTCTGTTGTTAAGGGGCCTTCTGCTTGGTATTTTTGAATGATCGGTAGGTCAATATCGGGGACATAAAAACTTGCATATATGGGGTTCATTTGATTAATGACAATGAGGGGAGTAGATTCTCCGATACTAATATAATTACCGACATCGATTTGTTTTTTTCCAGCAATCCCTTGGATAGGGGAGTATATCGTCGTATATAGCAAATTAAGTCTGGCTGTTTCTACATCTGCTTTAGTAGCCTCTACATCGCTTTGGGATGTTGCAAGACGGGTAACATATTCGTCATAGGTGAGTTGAGCTACATATTCTTCTTTGACAAGGGGGCTATAGCGAGTCACCGTTTCTTGTGCATATTTGCAGGCTGCAATACTTTGCGTTAGCATCGCCTCTGCTTTATCAAGCGCTGCCTTATAAGGTCTTGAATCAATTGTGAAAAGCAGCTGCCCTTCTTTAATATCGGAACCTTCTTCAAAATACATCCCTGTGAGCTGCCCTGCAATCTGCGATTGAATCTGTATGGTTTTGTAGGCTTCTAGATAGCCGGGGTAGGTGAGGTAAACGGGGGTGTTTTGTATAATGGGATCGGTAAGGATGACTTTTGGCTGAAAAGAAAAAGTAGGTCGAGGTTTCGAGCAGCTCATAGCGCATACGACAGAAAGAGCGATGAAGGATAGAACAGATCTCATTGGAATTCCTCTATAATACTTGCGGGGGGGCTTGCAGCCGCTCCTATCGCAAAGGTTAAATTGGCAAGAGCGGTAAACCAGCCTTGGGTGTTTTGTGCAAGTTTTGCTCTCGCGTCGGCAAGGGAGCTTTGAGCTGATACGACAGTTAATATGTCCGTTGTACCTCTTTTATATTCTGCCATAGAGATTTCATATTGTTTGGCGGCAGAAGCGAGGTATTTTTTTGAATAATTAAGGGTGGCAAAAGCTACTTTTACGTTATTACGAGAATTTGTGACCTCTTGTACTAATTGGAGTTCAATTTGTCTTAAGTAAGTCTCGGAGAGATCTCGATTGGATTCTGCTACTTTCATATTATTTCTTTGGTAGTAGCCTTGAAATAGTGGCATGCTCAGATTGAAGTAGCTTGTATAATCATACTTATCATTAACCCCACCGGAAAAGTAGGTTTTTCCAAAATCAAGACTATAGACTAGATTAGGCAGGATCTGCCTTTTGGCAGCTTTAAAACTAAGTTCCTTACTGCGTAAATCTGCGCCTGCAGCTAAGAAGTCTGGACGGCTTTGCATGCCGATCGCGATCAAATCTTCTAGGTTAGGGAGGTCTTCCTCTTGCGGATTGATTTCCCCTATATGTTCTAGGGTAATAGGAAGATTTGCTGGAAGGCCCATATCGGTGAGTAATTGAGACGTGCTGGCCAGCAGCTCTTGTTGCTGTAAAGAGAGGGAGATTTGAAATTGGAATAATTGGGTTTTCGCTTGTAAGACATCCGATAAGTTTTGTGTTCCTGTCTGAAAGCTTACTTCTGCCGCATCCAGTGTCGTAAGAGCTGTTTGGACGTTTTCTTGTTCGGCAGTCAGGAGTTGCTGTTGATATAGAGTGTTATAGTAATCTGTTGTGATTGTATTAATCACCGCCTGGATCTGTCTGTTGTGGTTGTAATCAGCAAAATATAAAGCTTGTTGCGCAGCGTGTGCTGTTGCGCTATTTTTCCCAAAATCGAACAGAGTGTAGCGCAAAGCAAATTGAGGGCCGAATTGATTGAATAGCTCGACAAAAACTTGGTTTCCTGAGGGTCCGAGGCTTGCAGTCCCAGAGCTTGATCCACTATCGGCACCTGTTGTACTGCCTCCTGCACTGTTGGAGGTGCTAAAGGAAGCGGCTCTGGTTCTAAAAAATTCGTACATTCCTATTAAGGAGGGAAGGGAAGGGCTCTGACTTTGTCCGTATAAAGCGGCGGCTTGCCTGGCTCTATTCCATGATATTTGTGTGGAGGTGTTATTACTCAAAGCAATATCCATGACAACACCTAAATTCAGGGGCTCATTTGGAGCTGGAATCAGACCTTGTAGGGCAACTGCTGTTTGGAGGTTTTTTACTTTAATCGAAGGAGTCCAGTAGTCAGAAGGAGACGATGGACAAAATTCGTCTGTCCATGGGTGTACAATGGCTTTATTCATATAACAGCCAGATGTTAGTAAAAGTAGTAGGCAGTAGGACGGAATTTTATAGTGATTGTACATGCGTTCCTTTCCTGAGATTCGGAACGCAGTATAGCTATTGTAGTTTTTTAGTCAAAATTTCATTTACAATTGTTGGAGATGCTTTACCTTTACATAACTTCATTACCTGGCCAATCAGATAGGCAAAAGCCTTGATTTTCCCTGCTTTAAAATCCTGGATTGATTGTCCATTTTCTGCAAGTACCGTATCTATAAGCGCTTCAATGGAAGCTGTGTCATCTAAAGGCTGGTAATCGGGGTTTTCTCTAACAATGTCTTTGGAATCTTTTTCGGGAGACAGGAGCATGTCATCAGCGACACTTTTTGCAATTTTACCGTTAATGGTCCCTGTTTCAATCATATTGACGAGATTGGCAATATGTAGAGGTAGAACGCCTATCTGTGTAAGGGTTTTTCCGCTCTCTTTAATCCGTCCTACAAACTCTATCAGCAGCCAGTTGCATAAGGTCTTGGCATGGATGCAGTCTTTGAGGCATTCTTCAAAATACAGACACATTTCTTTATCATTAATTAAAGTCGACGCTGCAGATGGGCTAAGCTCCAGCTTTGTCGTATATCTTTTAAACCGATCATGAGGAAGCTCTGGGAGTTCTTTGCGGATTTGTTCGATATATTCTTGCGTCAGTATGATCGGTAATAGATCGGGTTCTGGGAAGTATTTATAGTCTTCGGCCTCTTCCTTTTGTCGCATGAGGACGGTTTCTTTTTTCTCTAGATTAAAGCGGTAGGTACCGCTAGTGAGTAGTTTTTTAGGGTCCTCATTAGGATGCTGTGAATAGAGATGTATTTGCCTTCGTATCTCTGAATCAATAGCCATCTCCATGTTATGGAAGGAATTCATATTTTTGATTTCAATCTTATTTCTTAATCCCTTTTCCGTTTTTAGACGAACAGAGATATTGGCATCTACCCTAAGAGAGCTTTCTTCCATATTGCAATCAGATACATCAAGATATTCCATGATGGCTTTTAAAGCTGTTGCATACGCAACAGCTTCTTTAGCAGACCGTAGACACGGTTCTGAGACAACTTCAATCAGGGGAACACCTGCTCGATTATAATCGACTCCAGCGAACGTGCTAAAATGCTTGAGCATCCCTGCATCATCTTCTAGGTGGGCGCGGTTGACTGCAAATGTATGAGTAGTTCCATCTACCTCTGCTATAATCACGCCACCCATGATGATTGGTTGTTCAAATTGTGTAATCTGAAAGTTACGCGGGCTGTCGGGGTAGAAGTAGGATTTTCGGTCAAAGCGGCTGATAGGGCAGATATGAGCTTGGATGGCTAAACCCAGTTGGACTGCTTTTTTTACGGCCTCTTTATTAAGCACGGGCAAAGCGCCCGGCTGGCCTGTACAGACCTCCGTGATATTGGTATTGGGCTCATCGCCAAAACGATTAGGGGCGCTACTAAACAACTTAGATTTAGTATTGAGCTGTACGTGGACTTCCAGGCCAATTACCGGCTCCCATAAGTCATATTGAATATCGGTCATTTGGAAACCTCATGGTCGAAAAGGGGTGGGATTATTTTACCAAAGCCCGTAGCTTGTTCAAAAGCATAGGCTGCGCTAAGGACTTGAGCATCGTGTAATTGAGGTCCGATCAGCTGAAGGCCAAGAGGCATGTGTTGCTTGCTAAATCCAGAGGGTACGCTGATAGCTGGAGCTCCAATGAGATTGGCTGCAATTGTATAAATATCTTGCAAGTACATTTGTAGAGGGTCTTG
>CAMDPQ010000054.1 GCA_945905275.1 Chlamydia trachomatis | reverse complement strand
TCCGTGTTGAATGAAAGCCATAACACCCATTTTGGTTGCCTGGGGACCTCCTGCCAAGATCGTAAATCCTGCCAGGACAGCAGCTCCTACCATGACCCCTGCAGCTATTTTCTGGCCAGTACTGCGAGTTTCAGGTTCTTTTCCTTTTTTAGCCCCTATGTGAGGTTGTCGGACCAAAACATCATCGCTTGCGTCTCTTCTTAAAGGATTCACCTTTTCTTGGTTACCTGTATTGCCTTCCGGTGTTGGTCTATGTTTAGCGCCTGATACTCCGTTCATCTCACGGACTTTTGTAGCTACCATTCCCTGTTGTTCTATGGGGGCTGCTACGTCTATAATAGCCGGAGCTTTCCTTGATCCCGAAACACCCTCGGTGGCTTCTGTTTTATGGGAAGCATCGGAATATTTTGTAGCAGATTGAAGGTGTTCCTGTGTTGGCTGACGCCTAGCTGCTATCTTTTGATTAATCTTAGCTACTTCTCTAGCTACCGTTCCCTGTTCTAGGGGACATTCTATGAGGGATGGCGTTTCTTTCATAAAGAGGGTGTTCTCTTGGGAATTTAATCTGCTTAGTAAATTCATTTTTTATTTTAAACCTCGATATATTTTTTGTATTTAATATGTTATGAATATAATAATTTTTTTTTCATCCCTTATCTATATTAAAAAAAAACCGAATCCCCAAGATTTTCGGGGATTCGGTAATTAGGGTCTATAGAAGGCTCATTATTTCCGTGCACCCTGCAATATAAATCCGGTAGTGACCATCGCAGCGAAAAGGACTCCTGCTTTGCAGACTTGTTCTCTGCGGGATGGTGTTTGTGCTGGAGAACTTATGAAATTCTTAAGTCCTTTGAATGCCGCAGAGGGAGCGCCGGCTACTGCCTTACCTGCGCTGACAATATCGGACTGGATTCTTGCTAAGGCAGATACTGGCTTTGGAGCAAATCTCCCTCGCAATGCAGACCCTATCATTACTGATACACCCAGAGCCGCTGCCCCTTTTACTAGATTTCCTGAATTTAGTGCGTTGAAATTTACCATAAGTGAAACCTCTTTTTTTATTTGTTTTTTTAAATGCGAACTCTTGTTTTTATTCGCTTGTTTACAATTATCCTATTTATTAACTTTTAGTTCAATCTTAATTACAGTTTTTATTAATTTGTTACTATTAATTAGCTTTAATTAATTATAATTATAATTTTACTTATATATTTTTTAACACTTAAGGCTGAAACCTATTTATAAGATTATTATTGATTTAGGTCATTTTATATAACAAAATGCACTGTAAAGTATTTATTTTTTATTTGAGGTTTGCGTATTTTCGTTTTTGTTGCAGATTTTTTTCTAATCCATTACCTTTAGTCTCTTTTGGAGAAATTCTATGCATGATAATAACCCATTTCGCTCAATTCTGATCTTTGGACCACCTGGAGCTGGTAAGGGGACTTTAGGTAAGTTCCTGAGCACAGCGGGCAATCACTTTCACCTATCCTCTGGAGACATCTTCCGAGGGCTCGATCAAGAAACACGAGCAGGTAGCCTATATCACACCTACGCAAGCAAGGGGCATCTGGTTCCTGATGAGGTCACAGTCGAGATCTGGCGCCAGTATGTATCAGGTCTTATAGCAACGAATAAATACTTCCCTAATAAACAATTTTTGCTGTTGGATGGGATTCCTAGGACCTCAAAACAAGCAGAAATCTTCGATCAGTATATTGACGTGGCTCATATCATTGTCCTTGAAATGGGCAATATAGAAGGGCTTATTGGAAGAATGAAGAAACGAGCCTTTATCGAAAAAAGATCCGATGATTCTGATGAGAATGTACTGCGTACACGGATGCATATTTATGAGAAAGATACCAAAAGCGTGCTAGCGCATTATCCAGAGCACCTTATATCCCGTTTTAACGCGGATCAGAAACCTTTAGAGGTCTTGCGTGATGTCCTACTTAAATTATCAGATCTTTTAAGTTACCCAGAGAAAATTTCCTAGCCCACCTTTTAATCCGGTATTCTTTTTTTAGTTGCCAGGTAGTGTAATACATTCACCTGGTAAACTTTCTTTAATTGTCAAATAAATGCAATCTTTATAATCCATGTAATATTAATTGGTATAATTTATGTTTTACAGAGGGAATTGTTTTCCTGATGTATTGAATTATAATTAATGAAATGGTTTTAAAAGAATGAATTCAGTAAGTGGTGCAAGTACTCATCTCAAAATTTCCTCTGTACCTGGGGCTGCAGTAGCTGTTACATCGGGTATTTCAGCCATCGCTAGACTTATCCTTGCGCGCACAGTCCTAGCAGATACTAATCTCGAAATGGGAGCTAATGCTCTTCAGGGCTTTGCAGGCGCTTATCATTCCTATTCGGCATGGGATGTATCCAGACAGATTGGAGATCGAGAAGGACAGCAATTCGCTATATTTGAGGGAATATCTGCTACCTCTCAGATGGCAGCTGGTTTGGCATGTGCAGTCAAAAGAATCTCGTCTGTCGCCTCTGTGTTATCTGGCTTCGGAGGATTGCTGGCAGATACAGCGGGGATGGTTGGGGCTTTAAGCTGGAATGTCATGTATACATGCAAGTCGATCGGCAGGATATATACTTGTTATTATACCCATCGGTTTCAGGCTGAGTTACTGGGTCCACATAAAACAACTGCAGAGAAGATTGATGCGTTACGACAGCAATATTTCAATCCCTATCTTGATAACCACCAGGCTCTCGAGGCTATTTTATGTCGGTATATCGGAGAGGATGGAGTTCGTCAACTGAAAAAGCTTGATGTTTTAATAGATCAAGAAGATGTATCGCAAGCGGATCTTGAGTTTTTACATGGGGGATTTGAGGAGGTTTTTAGTGCAATCGAGCAAAAAAGGAAAGCAGATCAGTCGGGTTTAATTTCTTTTTGTCTACTGGGTCTAGTCATGGGGATGATCCGTGATATGATCTTGGTGGCCGATATTCCCGTGTTAAGCTTGAGCTGTCTGGCCTTCATGCTCATGAAAGATTATAAGCTTTACCTCGCAGGCCTTGCTTGCCCCGGACAAATCGGTGCTTGGGATAAACTCTATGCGGGTGTTCATGCCGGCTCTGGTATTCTTGCTGCCGCAGGTGTTATCACTCTTTTAGTAACCAAAGGTGTTGCTGCCTTTGGCATGCCTCATGCCGTAGCCGTTTTAGCTCTGTGTGCAGGGTGGGTTGCGCTCCATTCTTTTACCTACCATCGTCTGGTACAAAACGAGAAAGCGTATGATCTGGCCCATCCCACCCTAGAGCGTATTCAAGCCCTTATCTCACACAGAACCCCTAAGGGTACTCTGGATCAACCCACGGTAGATCTGGTGAGACGTCTCACCAGTCAAGATTTAGATAAAGTCTTGCCTTCTATCACAAATTTTTCTTGGTGTGGAGTTTCTAATGATATATCTACATTGTTTAGGGCTCCTATAGATCAGTTGACTACAGAACAAGTCTCAGACTTGTTAGATGCAGTCCAAGATCTCTATAAACAGCAACCTTCTATCTTGTTATATAAGATGGAAAAGAAGCTCTTAGAAGCGCCACGAACGCATACATCTCTTGCAGAGTATTGTGGGCCTGTTTACACCCTCCCAGATCATTTACAAGCAGCTTATGACCGAAGAGCTGCCATCCGTAGACTCACCTATAATGAGTTGCAGAGCCCCTCACCTAATGGTTTTCTGTGCAGAGCGGCAAGATCACGCATTCCTAATCCTTTTCGTCTCATCGGAGGTATTGGGGAGTGGGGTAGGGGGGTATTGCCACAAGTCAGAAGAGCAGTTCCCTCACTGAAGGGGCTTGTAACGAGTCTGCCTGGTGAGATCGTCAAATGTGTTGAACTAGCAACAACCACTCCACCTTACCTTCGAATACAGTGGGAGTTAATGAGGTTAGATAAGGAAAGAAGTTCAAGCCACCAGATAGGGTTATTACCTCTTTTTGAAAAGAGCCAGCCACCAAAATGGGCAGTAACCCCGTGGAGGCAGAGCCCCCTCGCAGCAAGGTACATAAAAATAGAGGGATATCAGTTGCATAGCTTGATACAACGGCGTGGGGGGCTCTGCAGTGGCCTTCGCTTCTCATAAAGAGTCTGTTGCTGGATTGTTAAGGCCTTTCTTGCGCCAGGTATTTATGTGGGGTATATTGAAAAGAATGAAAAACGAGCTTTTATCGACAAAAGATTCGATGATTCTCATGACAATGTAGTGCGTACATGGGTGCATATTTATGAGAAAGATACCAAAAGCCTGGTAGCGCATTATCTAGAGCTTCTTATATCCCGTTTTAACGCGGATCAGAAACCTTTAGAGGTCTTGCGTGATATCCTACTTAAATTATCAGATCTTTTAAGTTACCCAGAGAAAATTTCCTATCCCACCTTTTAATCCGGTATTCTTTTTTTTAATTACCAGGGGGTGTAATACATTCACCTGGTAAACTTTCTTTAATTGCAAAATAAATGCAATCTTTACACTTCATCTAAGATTAATTGGTATAATTTACTTTTATGTAGAGGATTGTTTCCTCATACATTAAATTGCTATTAATTGAACTGTTTGGAAACTATGAATATAGTAAATGGTAGAGAAAATCAGCCTGCATTAAGTTCTACGCCGGGGGCTGGAGTAGGTGTAGTATCCGGCGTATCAGCGGTTGGTAGACTCATGCTTGAATCCACAGTCATTACACAAATTGTGGGGATGAGTACGGCAGCTAATGGTCCTGAGGGCTTTGCAAGCGCCTGTCATTCCTATGAGAAATGGGATAGAGCCGCACAGATTAGCGATCTAGAAGGGCAGCAGTTGGCTATAGGTGACGGACTATCTGCTACCACTCAGATGGTCGGTGGTTTTGCATTTGCAGTCAACAGGATCTCGTCCGTCGTATCTTTTGTATTTGGTCTCGGAGAAGCTGTGGCAGATAAAGCGGAGATGGTCGGGATGGGGAGCTTTACTGCTATGTATTCGCTGATGGCACTTCGTTATATGTATACTTTTTATCATACCCGTCATTTTCAGACTGAGTTACTAGGCCCACATAAAACAACTGCAGACAAGATTGCGGCGTTGCAAGAGCGATATCTCAATCCCGATCTTGATAACCACCAGGAGCTCGAGGCTGTTTTATCTCGGTATATCGGAGAGGATGGAGTTCGTCAACTAAAAGAGCTCTCTGTGTTAATACGTTCAGATCACACGCAAGAAGGGGTGGAATTTTTACGTAGAGAATTTGAGGATGTGTTTAGAGCAATAGAGCAAAAACTCGGACGAGACCAGGTTGTGTCTTTGGCCTTAATTGCTTCTTGTGTCGCCGGTCTCGTCATGGGGCTACTTGGTGATGCAATCCATATCGGAAGTGTTCCTGTATTAAGTCTAGTCTGTTTTGGCTTAATGCTCATGACAGATTGTATGGCCTGCCAAGCAGGCCTTGATTCTATTTCTCAAATTGGATCTTGGGATAAGATTCGTATAGGTATTCATGCCTCCTTAGGTGTTCTTTCCACCGCAGGTCTTATCACCGTATTAGCAACCTCAGGTGTAGCTACCTTTGGTGTTGCTCCCGCTGTGATCATGCTAGCTATTTGCGTGCACTGGATTGCTTTCGATTATTTTATGTATCGCCGTGTGGATCAAAAAGAGAAAGCGTATGATCTGGCTCACCCGACCCTAGAGCGTATTCAAACCCTTATCTCAAGCAGAGCCCCTGGTGATACTCTGGATCAAGCCACTGTAGATCGGGTGAGACGTCTCACCAGTCAAGATTTAGATAAAGTCTTGCCTTCTATCACAAATTTTTATTGGTGTGGAGTTTTTAATGATGTATCTACATTGTTTACGGCTCCTATAGATCAGTTGACTACAGAACAAGTCTCAGACTTGTTAGATGCAGTCCAAGATCTCTATAAACAGCAACCTTCTATCTTGTTATATAAGATGAAAAAGAAGCTCTTACAGGCGCCACGAACGCCTACATCTCTTGCAGAGTATTGTAGGTCTGGTAACACCCCCCCAGCTCGTTTACAAGCAGCTTATGATCGAAGAGCTGCCATCCGTAGACTCACCTATAATGAGTTGCAGAGCCCCTCACCTAATGGTTTTCTGCGCAGAGCGGCAAGATCACGCATCACTGTTCCATTAAGAGCAGGAATATCAGCCTTTGCTCATGGTTATGGTCAAGTTGGAGCAAGAATATCAGCCTTTGCTAATCGTTTCACTCTCTTTACAGGCCTTATTGGGGGGGGGCTCTTTTCATTATCTAGGGCTTTATTGCCTCAAATAAGAAGATCTTTTGTCCCGCTGACGGGGTTTATTATGAGGTTACCTCGTGATATCCTGGGATATGTTCGACTAGCAACCACCGTCCCACCTCAGGCTCGAATACAGTGGGAGGTAAGAAGGTTACTTGGGCAGGAAAGCTTTACGCAGGGGCAGCAGATAGGGTTGTTAGATGGGGTTGTCCGGATCCCACCTTTTTTGGGTCAGTTTACGCTAACACAGAGGGGAATAGGGGGATTCAACAGGCCCATTTCGACAGGCTATTCCCGTTTGCCTGGATGGGTAGGTCCATTGCCCTAGTGAAGGAGTAAGATGGCTAAACCCCCTATTTGCAGTTGAAGCACAATAAAAAAAGGGGGTCTAATGCCAAAAGGCTAGCATCAATTGACTATGATTTAGTTTAATTTTCTGTGCACTTGATCCTTCAATGGGCCATTTTTCTGTTTTTTTCTGCAAAATACATGAAATCTTTATAAATCACATGAGATTACTTGGTATAATCGGTGGTGAAGAGAGTGTATTTTATAAAAATTATAATCTAATTTAGGGTTTTCAAATGGGCGTGCGTCTGTTCTCTAAGCCAATTGAGCCGCAACCGGCATTTACTTCCACCTCAGGGGGAGGGGTAGATGTTACTGCCGATCTATCTGCTTTAGCTAGGGAATATATGCCGACGAGTAACCAACCTATCGTAGCTGCAGCAGGACTCACGACGGCCTGTAACTCGTTCCAGGGTGTGATTAGTGCCTCTCAGGCATACAGTCGACTAGGCAAAGCAGTGAAGGGGGGCGATCAAACAGGACAAGTAGAGGGTGTACTTGATCTCGGAGGGGCTCTTGCCCAAACTGCTGGTGGTACAGCGTTTGCGGTCAATAGGATCACCTCTATTATAAGCTTTACGTTTGGTATAGCCGGTGGTGTGGCCTTGGTAGCTAGCGCCATCGGAAGTCTGAGTTTTACCGTTTTTTACGCTGCTCTTGCCGTTCGCTTTACATCGACTGTGTATCATACGCATCAGGTTTACAAGGATTTATGTGGAGGTTCGCAAAAGACTGCAGAGCGGATTAACACTCTATCGGAGAAATATTTTCCTAAGTCGGGTGAGCTACCCGTTGCCTTATCTAAGTATATTGGGGCAGAGTCATGCGATCGATTAAGTACTCTTTTAAAGCTCTACACAGGCTCTGCAGAGGACCAGAAAACGGAGGTAGCGGCTGAGATAGAGGTTTTATTATCGAAGATCGGTTCTCAGATCTTATGGGATCAGTCGCTGTCTGTAGGCTTAGTTGTGGCTTGTTTAGCAGGTATCGTTGCGGGGACTGCTGGGGATATTTTAGGGGGCGTAGCCCATATACTAAATGTGGTCTGTTTTGGTCTCATGCTGATTACAGATTTTGCCTCCTGGCAGGCAGGTGTTAGATCAACAGGTCAAATTGGGGTGTATGATAAAGAGCGTGTGCTCGGTCATACATTTTGTGTGGCTGTTGCAGTTGGAATCATCATCACCCTTTTGGCTACATCGGGTGTTGCAACATTTGGTATTGTTCCGGCCGTTGTGACTTTAGCGATATGCACTCACTGGCTTGTTATGGATGGTGTTACGTTTTACAAGCTGACAGAAAGGGAAAAGGGGTATAACGAGTCTCATCTGACTCTCGATACGTTAAAGGATCGTATCACGAACGCTCCAGAGCGTACGGGGATAGATGAGATAACGAAAGTGGCATTGGAGCACATTCACTTGGAAGATCTAGAGACATTCACTACATGTCTTAACGAAAAACAACAGGGCAAGCCAGAGGAGGTTCAAGCTGGATCAGGGCTCAAAGATAAGGACGTCGTAGTATACTCGAAGGACGTCGTAGTATACTCGTCGGTTATTAAGGGTCTATATAACAAGGCCAAGGAAAAGAACCAGATGAGCTTAGGGTTATATAAAATATACGCAGCAGTGTCTGATAAAAAGGATGCGAATGCTATAAGTAAGATCTTGGAGCAGAATAAAGAAATAGGCAGATCGGTGCAAGAGGAGGTGGACAAGATACGATCAGCAATAGAAAAGATAGCACGGGCTAGCAAGACTACCGAGGGCCGAAATCAACTATTAAATGCTTTGAGCCAGGAGCCGCGAGCCTATTATTAGAGTTCGAGAGTGACGACGAGGGCCCTGATGTTAATACGAATCTGGATGTAGGTGATTTTGAAGAAGGCTGTGTCTGATATTTGACATTGTTTTCGATGAGATTTGATATATTCAACTCTTTTGACTTTTTTTGGTAGAAGATATCTGCCGTCTTTTTTCAGGAATCTATCTCTTTATGATACCAGTGCAGATCTCTTGATCCACGCAAGTTAGTTGCCCCCTGTTTCGGCTTGGTTCTGTTTTCTCGATCATATACCCAAGTAATCTCAAGAGTTTACTCGTTGCCGTCCTAATAGCCTGCATTTACTCCTCACATGACTTGTTAACAGCAGCCCTCAAACAGGCTCCGTAGTCACATTGGATAACACTTCGAAAAATCCGAAAAGTGCCACCTTAAAATCTGCGGATGTGGAGGAAGCTACATAATGGATAGTAAATAGTCTTTTTACTAAAGGAGTTGCACTTACCATACCGCTTCTTTCTCTATTCTATTGCTTTCTGCACTCCCTAATAGCTAGTATTACGCTGATTGTAGGAGTGTCAATGGTAGAGGAATACGATCTGGCAGTAAGTGACTTTTTATCCTATATCTCCTCAGAAAAGGGGCTTGCTACCAACACGATAGAGGCCTATCGAAGAGATATCGCTCTTTTTTATACTTTTCTAGTATCTCAAAACAGCCCTGATCTTAAACAGGTCTCTGCTTCCCTGCTCGTTGCTTTTCTAGGATCTATAAAAGCCAAAGAGTACGCTTCAAGCTCGATCAGCCGTATGCTTATTGCCGTTAAAGTCTTTTTCCGGTTTTTAAAGAAAGAGGGATGGATCCCTATAGATCCATCACAGCATATCGATAGCCCAAAAATATGGCAGCTCATCCCCGAGGTACTCTCGGTGAGCGAAGTCGATGAGCTTCTTAAAACACCTGATAAGGCCACTTATGTCGGTGCAAGAGATGTAGCTGTCCTACAGGTTATGTACGCGTCTGGTCTTAGAGTCTCTGAGGTGTGTTCATTAAATCTTTTCGATATCACAGAGGATACTGTCCGTGTTAAAGGTAAGGGGGGTAAAGAGAGGGTTATTCCCATTGCTAAGGTTGCTGTACAAGCTGTCGATACCTATCTAGCATGCTTTAGGCAGCCTGTAGGAAAACCAGATGAGCTCGCTCTGTTTCTGACCGTTAAAGGATCTAGGATTGATCGTGTTCTTGTCTGGAATCGGATCAAATACTATGCCAAAAAAATCGGGATCCTAAAAACAGTGTCCCCCCATACCCTACGTCACTCTTTTGCCACCCATCTCTTAGAAAATGGAGCTGATCTCAGGATCATCCAGGAGATGCTCGGTCATGCAAGTATTGGGACCACAGACCGGTATACTCATATAAGCCAAAAGCATTTGCATGAGGCATTTACGGCTTTTCACCCAAGGCCTTAACTGGTTTTCTCGTCTGCACTACCCTCTTGAATCTAAACGATACAGGGTGTTATCTGGATTTTTTTTGTAAAAGAACTTTAAAAAAAATGTTAAGATTTTTAAAAATGGATAAAAAATATTTTTTTAACATTTTCCCAATTCTATAAAATGGAGCTATTTGTATGAGCTGTAAATTAAATGAGATATCGATGGGATGGATTAATCTGGCTCATTTATTAGAATCCGATAAAGGAAGGGTCGAGCAGTGTATTGCTCAATATGCGAGGTTGGAGGAGAGTGACGCCGGGTGCGGCTCCTATATTATCTATCGGGTATGGAATGCTGTGAAAGCGGTCTTTGGCTACTCAGACTGGCAGATTGCTTCTCGTCTTATCTCTAACCGTTTAATCAGCCTGATAATAGCTAGAGATCCTACGATACCTCGGAATTCCGTTTACCTAAAGGACTGTGCTTTTCAGGTCAATAACATCGGCATCAGATTGTTATCAGGGGCTCTTGCGGCTCAAGAAATTGGGAGTTCTTCTTTGCCTATGCCGATCGATTTTATCCGCTGGGCCTGGAATATGCAGTTACAAGTTAACAGATCCGTTATAGGTAGCGGCGCTGCTGCAAGCGAAAGTAGAGAAGCGAAATGGGCCTCTATATTAGCTTCTTGCCCGGAGTTTAAGGAGTACCGGATCGGACAAGGGACTTCTTTTGAAGGAGGGATATCTGGGCTATCCATACGTCCGGCTAATCTTTTATTCGCCTCTTTAGGTGTGGAGACGACCATGCCTGGCTCTAGCTCGCTTTTTTCCTTTATAAATCCCGGCATGGTAAGGGATCAGATTCAGCGTGCTCATCCAGATCTTGTAGTAGAGGTCAGTGCCGTTGGTAAAAAGTGCCGTCAACACGGATCTCGTGGACAGGTTCTACATGAGAATGCTCCACTTGAATCTTTATTTGGAACCAATACCTGCCGTATTTCTTACCAAGAATTGCAGGATACCCTCCGGAGTCAGAAAATATACTGCTCTGCAATGCTGCCAAAAGAAATCTATCAGGGTTTAAAGCAAGCTTTGCTGGAAGATCACGTAGTGACTTTGCCCGGAAAGGATGCTACGCCCTGTAAATTAAAAGATCTTCCAGGTCGTGCATGCCAAGCATTTATTGCGTCGTTACCGAAGTCTTCTTTTTTTACATCTGTATTAACCCAATTACCCGGTTTTTTAGATTTAAGCATTTATCAATTAGGAGCTATGGTTGTGAAAACAGAAGACTATTACTTGCTTACAGATGGCAACGGTCAGTTGTTTTCCAGGCAGGTAGGGGATCAGGATGTAATTCGTTTAATCAATGCCTGTGGGATTCGTGGTATAGCTGCGACATCAGGGGACATCAACACACGCATTATGCAATCCACTTTTGAAGCAGCACTTTATGCTGCAACAGGTGGTTTTGTCGTTTTCCCAGCTGTCGGCATGGGCGTGTGGAGGGGTGGACCTGAAGTGTATTGGCCTGCTTTTTTAGCAGCGGTAGAATCAAGCAAGGCAGATGATCTTGAAACGATTTTTGTAAACCCTCGTCACCAAAGAACTACATTCGGACCTTACCAAGGATCAGATGGGAGCGAGCTTGCAGTTTTACTCGCAGAGCGGATCCAACACTTATCAGTAAGCATAGAATCGACAGGGGATGCCGCTCTCAAAATGAGGAATCAGAAGTCTCTTAAGAATTTACAAAAGATAGTAAATCTTTATGAGAATAAAACGGATTTATTACAGCTAGCCTATCAGTTAAAAAGGGGTTTCCCTGAGGCAACTGTTTCTATTTTCAATGCTTCTGATCCGGATGTAACCCTTGGCAACCATGTGACAGAGTATAGTAATAACTGTCCGCATCCGGCTCCAACAACGGAAGAACATTACTCGATGATGGGAACCAATGGCCTGTGTTTTGAATCAATTACCGGGGTCCATGAAGACCCGAATCGGATTATTCAGGTTAGCAAGAGAGCCTAGTTTCTCTCTGCTTTACTATAGAAAGGGGGCGGCAACCCCTTTTCCATTATAATTTAAATGATTGTTTATCAATTGGTTACATTAAATTCTTTGTTTTTATGGAAAAAAATGGAATATTTGTTTCAGAATGCAGATAGACGGTAGATAACTAAAAGACAAGTCTTCTCATGCACCTAGATAACAAAGCTCGGACTCAACGCTATACCTCTGCAGGTCCAGAAATAAAGCATTTTTCTTGGCTCGGGTTTTTAAGAAGCTCGTGGTGGATGCTCGTTTTTTGTAGTGGTTGTCTTGGTATACATGCTCATTGCATGCAAAAAAAATCACTAGATTATCTAGATATACAAGAGCAGATCAAGGGTCTCCACTCTCAAAGGGATAGTCTAGCCAAGATTCATGAAGACTTGACACTGCAAATTCACTCGCAAAATGATCCCAACTGGATTGAACTGACTTTGAAAAAGCAGCTAGGAGTTGTTCCAGAAGGGCAGATGAAGGTTTATTTTAAAAGGGATGAATAATTTAGCTTGACTACCATTTTTTTATTTGTGCTTTTGATTTTTTTCCTGATCTGCTTAGGGATATTCTCAGGGGCCGAGACAGCACTTTTTTCTTTATCCTCGTTGCAGATCAAGTCTTATAAAAATGATCCCGATAAAAGAAGAAGGATGCTAGGGCAGCTGCTTTCTCAGCCACGAGAACTGCTCATTACACTGATCATTTTAATTATTGTTACAAGTGTCCTCGTACAGAATACGATTTCTTCTTTAGTCGGTGACAACGCAGGTTGGGGAATGAGTGTCGGGATCCCTCTTGCTTTAAATCTGATTCTAGGTGAGGTCATCCCTAAGTCGCTGGCTCTACAGAATAACACCCAGCTGTCTTATAAAATTGCACCTAGTTTATTGTTTCTGCAACGATTTTTATACCCTATTCGAAAGATCTTATCGTTCATTACGAGTTTTGTGATCAAAATTTGCTTTTTTTTTCTAAAAAAAGAAGAGGAGATCTCTATTGATCAACTCCAGCATGCGTTGAAAACCTCCAAAGACAATGGAATCATTCATGCTGATGAAGCAGAGCTTGTTAGAGGGTATTTACATCTTGAGAAATTTCATGTTAAAGAACTGATGCGCCCAAGAGATGAGGTTCTGTATTACAATCTAGATGAGCCTTTTGAGCGGCTGATTCATTTATTTGTCGATCAAGAGTGTTCACGTATTCTCATATGCCGCAAGGGTCTTGATACCTTAGAGGGTATCATCTCTAGCCGTTTATTTTTTCTGCATAAGGGGGCTCTTGTGCAAAGTGTGGATCTTCTTCCTGTCTTAAAAAAACCCTTTTTTGTGCCTGAGGCAATGACAGCAGAATCTTTATTACAGCAGATGTACCAAAAAAAGGAGTCACTTGCGGTTGTTGTTGATGAATATGGCTCCATTTCAGGAATTATTGCTTTTGAAGATCTTGTCGAGGTGGTGGTAGGGGAAATTGTCGACCGTAGAGATACTAAGTCTTTGTACACAAAATCGAAAAGTGATGTCATTATCGCAAGTGGCAAGTTAGAACTTGCTGAGCTAGAAGAGATCTTTAGTTGCACTTTCTATACCCCGAATAATATGGTGACCATCGGTGGTTGGTTGACTGAGCAAATGGGCGATATTCCGAAGGCTGGCACCAAGTATGTAACAGAAGATTTTCTGTTTCATGTACTGGCCTCAGATCTGACTCGGGTTCGTAGGGTTTATATTCGACGCTTGTCGTCTAATAATCATCAGCCTAAGGATAAGTAATGGACGTGCAACGTTGGCAGTGGTTTCTGTTTTTAATGATCTCTTGTTTGGTGATTCAGGGTTTTTTTGCTATGCTGGAAATGGCATGCGTGTCCTGTAATAAAGTCCGTTTGCAATACTATGTCAGTAAAGGATATAGAAGAGCTATATGGCTGAGTTATCTGCTCAAACATCCCGCATTAATGTTCGGTACCTCTTTGGTCATGGTGAATGCCTCTTTATTAATAGGGTCGGAGTGCTCCAGAAGGTTTTATGATTCTTTAGGGGTCAGTACCGCATGGTCTCCTCTAACCCAGGTTTTTTTAGTCTTGGTGTTTGCGGAGATCTCTCCCATGTTTGCCGGAAGATATTATGCCGAAGATGCAGCAAAGATTGGAGTGCCTATCCTTTATGTCTGCGCAATGATTCTTAAGCCCTTTATCTGGCTTTTAGATCTTCT
>CAMDPQ010000053.1 GCA_945905275.1 Chlamydia trachomatis | reverse complement strand
CAGAGCCGAGCCATCTTGAGTCACCGCCGCAAGCACAACCTCTTTATCTGCTCGTAATTGTCGAGAAGCATAGGCCAGAGCCCAGCCACATTGAGCCACCGCGGCAAGCACAACCTCTTTATCTGCTCGTAATTCTAAAGAGGCATAGTCCAGAGCCGAGCCATGTTGAGTCACCGCGGCAAGCACAACCTCTTTATCTGCTCGTAATTGTCGAGAGGCATGGATCAGAGCCGAGCCATATTGAGTCACCGCCGCAAGCACAACCTCTTTATCTGCTTGCAATTGTAGAGAAGCATAGGTCAGCGACAGGCCACGTTGAGCCACAGCCGCAAGCACAACCTCTTTATCTGCTTGTAATTCTAAAGAGGCATAGCCCAGCGCCCCGGCATTTTGAGCCACAGCCGCAAGCACAATCTCTTTATCTCCGTTAAATCGAGCAGCATCATTTCCTTTCAGGAGCAGTCCATCTCGACGCACGTCATTCATGATCCCGTTCCTGTATGTAAGTCGATTATCATTAAGGCTGCTAGGAATCCCCCTTTCTATCCGAGTCTGACCAGGACCCGTCGTTTGGCTACTTGAGATAGATGTCATGAAGCGATAAAAGGTTTGAGCCACTTGTTGCATACAAAAAGACGCCATATCCAAGCAGATACGAAATTGATTTTTTATATACCCCCACCTAGAGGAGGAAGACTCCTCGAATAAGCTCTCTCCACGAAATAAGCTCCAATGAGCCTGAGCCACCGAAGAGACTTTACTACTTAGTGAACTAAGCGCTGAGACTACTGGGTGTATGCAACTGGGCAAACCTGAAAGTACATTAGACACTGGATTATACATAAAAAACCTCCTATCTTTTACAATGAATGTAATAAAAATTTATAGAAACATCATGACCAATTTTTATTGGTAGTTGGCGCCATCGTTGCTAATTAAGAAGCTTAAATAAAAGTTAAAGATATTGTAAAGACGTTTTCATTAGGTGTGACCCGATCAGCCAGTCTCTATATTTCACAATCAGCTTGACCCTGATATTGTAGTAACCAAAAGAGAATGCAAGGCAAAAGACTGATCATGACAAGGAAAAAGAGCTGTCTCTGAGATTCCAGACAACCAAAAAAAACGCATTAAAGCAACTGGAAGAAGCACTACATTCCTACAAGCCATTGGCACCTTATACACGGCTACAAGAGCTGCCCATAGCAAGGCACTGAAATCTCTTTCTATGGAACAATTAAAGCAAGTCAAGCAATAGATAGCGAAAGGATACTATCTATGTTGAGCGGACCGTACGACCGCTGGATCACTTTGTAATTCTGCAGAGACATAGCCCAGCGCCATGCCATCTTGAGCTACAGCCGCAAGCACTACCTCTTTATCGGCACCGAAACGCTCGACTGCTATGCCTAGTGCCGCTTGATTCCCGGCGCGAAGGGCAGCGATTACGAAATCGCGATTCTCTCGTAGTGTAGGAGGCAGATCCCTGAATTCGAGATCTGTTCTCATCAGGCAAGTAAAAGCGGGCCGTACTGATTCGCGAGCCTCGAGATCAAGGGCTATGCTAACTATGCCTTCCAAACCAGCAAGCAACGCCTTCGTCCATTTACTCGTCTTTAGACACTCTTGGGATAAAAGTGCGTAGGGGGTTCTAGGGTTAAAAAGCGCCTCAAAGATCGGTCTGGTAACGCCTCTAGATGCAATTTTGAATCCTACATTCTCTATTTATTCTTAATCAGCTTTCTGAAAGGAGAATGGTGAGCTGGTTGGCTAAATCCTGTCTACTTTAAGCCAAATACCGCAGTTGGTTGAATACCGCTGCAATAGAATTAAGTTATTTAAGTCGGCAATGTACAATGGCGGCTGCAAGAGTAAAATTAAGGAAACTCTACCAGACCATTTGATAAACGCTATCTGCTAGTCTATTCTGTATAATAGCCAGCATGTATATCCTTGATGTACTTTGAATGTCACTGATTGTCGTATGAAAAGGCCTATTCCTCATGAAGAGGGAGAGTCATCCCATCATAGGCCAGTCGAACCTTGCAAGGATGATCGATCTCTTCCATGATGGTATGGTAGAGTTGTGTGTTTTGTAAAAGCATTATATCCGTATGATGGGGATCGTGGTGTGTTACGATCCAATCGGTGAGGTTGGCTTCTTTCATAAAAATCGCTGCATTCCATATAGAAGAATGGCCCCAGCCCGCTTTATTTTTATATTCATTCGGGGTATACTGCGCTTCATGGATCATGAGGTCACAGCCTGTAAAAAATTCGATCATAGATTGGTAAGGTTGTAGCAAAATTCTCTGCTCATGGATCTTATTCGGGTGTCCAAAGTACCCCATTAAAAATTCATT
The DNA here is from genome assembly GCA_945905275.1 of Chlamydia trachomatis. Lineage (GTDB taxonomy): Bacteria > Chlamydiota > Chlamydiia > Chlamydiales > Rhabdochlamydiaceae > VGMB01. The sequence goes on along the minus strand of CAMDPQ010000053.1, from coordinate 12,442 downwards.
GTCTGTGATGTATCCAATTTTTTTATCACCCACATGTATTCTAAAGCAAAGAGTAGATCCAGGATGAAAAGCATAGTGGGTATATACATCAATGCTTCCAAAGGTCAGTTTTTGTGAATCCCTAATATCCTCAAAGATGATTTTCGATTGTAGGTCATCTAATGAAACCGGAAAATAGTCATAGCCTAGGATATTGGTAAATACTTCTTCTGTGGACTTATCAAATCCTAACGGGGCAATGAGATGTACTTCCGCTTGGGGCGAGTAAATGGGCTTAAAAAAAGGAAAGCCGAGTAAGTGATCCCAGTGTGTATGGCTGAAAAGAATATCGTAACGCTCTTTTGCATAGTTACTTAAACTATCCCCGAGAACTCTAATGCCTGTGCCTGCATCGATAATGATTCGATCTTTTCCGTTTTTCACTTCGAAACAACACGTATTACCACCAAAATGGATATAGTCAGCGCCGGCTACCGGATTAGATCCTCGTGTACCCCAGAATTTCATGTAGCTCTTAGGTTCTTCGCTTTTTGGTTCGGGTCTATGTTCTGGTTGTGTTGGCGTGATCAGATGTTCAGGGAAAGGGTCTGTAGAAAGAGCCTTATTAAAAAAGCGATCAATAATCATTAGTAGAGCCGGAGCAGTAAACGGCTTTTCTAGATAGTAATCGGCTCCCCATTTTATAGAGGCATGATAGTTCTGGATCATGGTGTAATTAGAGGTGATAATCACTCCAACGCTTTTCCCATCCGGGGACTGTTTAATGAGTTTGAGTATTTCAATGCCATGGTGGCCTGGAAGAAAGAAATCTAAGAGAACGAGATCTGGGCGGAATGAGTGGAGTTTAAGAAGGCATTCTTCCGCAGAATTAGCGATATCGATAGTAAACAGATGGGACTGTTCGAGGATATGCGCTGTATCGGGATTAGTATCTACAATGAGTATGCGTGATTTTTCTGTTTTCATAGAGGGGTATTGTTCTATACTTTTATTCTTTTTTTCCTTCATCGCAAAATACCATAAATAATTCCAGCGTATTCCTGATGATTATTTACTATTTTTTAGTTTTTTTTTTTAATTGATGCGATATAGATGCAGAATGACCCAATCGATCCGAATACCACAGCCACCAAATAGAAATTCAAGATGTTTTCAGGTAAGAGTGTATTAGGTTGATCTTCTACCAGCTCAAATAATTGCATGCCAATTCCTTCTAACATCATCTGATCATTTTCGGATAATAGAGCCTTTTGCGGTATAGGATGTACCATGAACCCGTAGATCAGAGAGAGAACTCCAAAGAGAATCAGAATGCTTCCGATGATACCCAGTCTTGGGATCAGCTGCTTGTCAATTTGTTGTTGGAGTTTCTTTTTTTTAAAGGGTATCATCATTCTTCTCTACCTACATCTTCCATATTCGCGAAGAGTCTGTTTTTCTCTATTACAGAGGCATCTGCAAGAATTCTACGCGGCTTGCTGCCATCTTGAGGGCCGATCACCCCTTTGTCTTCTAACTCATCCATTAAGGAAGCAGCTCTTGCATACCCGATTTTGAGTTTTCTTTGCAAGAATGTAGTGGATGCATTTTTTGTGTCGATGACGATAGATCGAGCCTGCTCGTACATGCTATCTCTTGGTACATCTAAGGCATCTAGAGAATCTTCTGTTTTCATTTTATCAAAGGATGCAATCAGATAGTTGGTTGGAGCTTGATCACAGATAAAGGCGATGACTTTATTGATGTCTTCATCGCTGATATAGGCACCTTGGGCTCTTATGAGCTGCGAAGACCCTGGAGGTAAGAAGAGCATATCTCCATTTCCCAGTAGGCTTTCTGCACCGGTATCATCTAAGATAATTTGAGAGTTAATCCTGCTTGCGACTTTAAAGGAAATACGTGTGGGAAAGTTGGCTTTAATTAGCCCAGTAATGACTTCTCTGGAAGGCCTTTGGGTGGCTAAGATTAGGTGAATACCGACTGCACGTGCCATCTGCGCAATACGAGCAATAGGGGTCTCTAAATCAGAACTCGATACCATCATAAGATCAGCAAACTCATCGATGATGGCAACAATGGTTGCCATCTTATCGGGTATAGGAAGGCTTAAAGAAGATTCGAATTCTTGATTGGGATTTCGGGTGTTAAATGCATTGATATTGCGGACCCCGAGTTGCCTTAAGATCTCATAGCGTGTTTCCATTTCTTTTACAAGCCATTGCAGTGCTGCATAGGCTCCATGGGCTTCTGTAATAACAGGGGCAATGAGGTGAGGTAATTTTGTGTAAGCACTCAGTTCCACCTTTTTCGGGTCAATTAAGACCAGTTTGATTTCATCGGGACGGGCATTCATTACAATAGACATGACAAGGGTATTAATGCACACAGATTTCCCTGAGCCTGTAGCTCCAGCAATAATACAGTGAGGCATCTTAGCAAGATCTGAAATTACATTATCCCCGTTGACGCTTTTTCCTAGTAGAACCGGGACGTTGAGTTTTTTTGGTTGCTGTTGATATGTTACGAGCATTTCCTTGAACCCTACTTCTTGAGGGCACAATGAAGGGATTTCAACACCGACTGCAGCTTTCCCAGGGATAGGTGCAATAATGCGTATGGATTTAGCTTGTAAGTTGAGGGCGATATCATTTTCAAGGGCTTTAATTTTTTGGACTTTTACTCCAATGGCTGGGTGTACCTCAAATGAGGTAATAGTCGGTCCTGAATTGATGTCTCCTACTTTTGCTTCTATCCCAAAGCTTAAAAGAGTTTCTTCTAAAATCTCCGCTTGCCGTTTTAGCTCTTTTTTGAGAGATGGTTGGTCGATTTTTTTCGAGTTAGTGAGTAGAGAGGGGGGAGGGAGTTGGTATCCTGAGAAATTACCGTTGTATACCTTCTGTGCGGCGATTGCCATTAGTTTCTTTTTCGCGGCACTGGCGATGTCCGAGATCTCTTTTTTCAGTGGAGGTAGGGGAGTTAATTCCTCGTCAGCTAGCGTTTTTATGTTTAGCTCAGGTTTTTTGCTCGGTTTATTATACAGGGGTTGGGGGATTGATTTGGTCAGGGTTTGTTCAATCTCGTCTATATTTTTTGAGGCAAGCGAAGAGGTTTGTGCCAGTTGTTCTGCCAGATACATTTTTTGGGCTTTCAGAAAGGCTTGCCCTTGTTTGATTTGTTTTACCGCTTTTTGAATCAGAGGTGCTATACGTATTTCCGTTGCAAGTAAGAAAGTAGTAAAGCAAGCAATCGAAAAAGTTAGCCCTACACCCACATCGCTGAGCATTCTTTGTAAATTAAATGTCGATAGATCGCGATAGAGGAAATAGGCGGGAACGCCACCCATATTATGACGAACACAGCCATGGGGATAGGGTAGGTCAAAGAATAGAGATTCGCTATAGACTTTTTGTATAAGAGTTAAGGGGAAGGGGAAGTGCATTTCTGCTAACAGGTTGAGTAATGTGCATAAAGAGAAAATAAATACAGAAAAGTAGATAGTCTTAGTTTTGGCTTGGGGGATTGATTCTTCTGACAATAATTTCCATCCAGACCAGAGCATATAAGATGCAATAAGATAGGAGGTAAGTCCGAAGGTGAAGTTCATTCCCCAAGCAATACCATAGCCGATCAAACCCAGCCAATTTATCGAGGGATTGTGCATAGTAAAGCTTAGTAAACAAAGAAATAGCAGAAGGGAGGAGGCTATTAGAAAGAGTCCTTTCGCTTCTGGGTGTCGGATGGGTTTTTTATGATCAACGGATTTTGCCATACATTATCTCCAGGTGAGGAACAGGGTGAGCAGGCCCAGTGCTGTACAGTAATAGGCAAAAGGTTTTAGATTGCCTTTCTCAAGGATCTTCATAGCAAACTTTATAACAGTAAGTCCAACGATAAGGGAAGTAAAAAACGCGAGTGAATAAAGCAGCCACTGTCCTTGAAAGACATGCTCATGCGATACAAGGGCTTTTGTAACTTCCAATGCATTACCACCAAGTACAGTCGGAATAGATAGTAAAAAGGAGAATCTTACGGCTTCATGAGGCTGCCATCCGAGTATACGTGCACAGGCAATCGTTGAGCCGCTCCGAGAAATACCCGGAATAAGAGCTGCGGACTGCATAGCTCCTATACAGAGGGCGTCTTGTAATAGCGATCGAGAGTGTCCATTTTGTTTTTGTCTAAGCCTGCAAAAATGTCCTGTAAATAGGATGCCACCTGTGGCTATCAGGCAATACCCAAGATAGTTGGTATTCGATGCAAATTCTCGAAGTGGTTTCAGTAGGAAATACGCTGGAATCAAAGGGGTAAGGGCTACAAACAGCTCTAGTAGTTTTTTATGATCGGTTTTCCATATTTTTGTAATAGGGTCTCTTAAGAAATAGATGATAGCCGCTAATGTCCCTAAGTGGCAGCTTAAATCAAGCAAGAGGCAATCGGGGCTTTCTTTAATCCCTAGTAGAAGTTTTGTGAGTTTTAAATGTGCAGAGGAGCTAACGGGAAAGAATTCGGTAAACCCTTGTACGAGTCCTAATAAAAAAGCATGAAATAAAGTCATAGTTATGGGGGTGTGATCTACTATCTAATCTATTATCATAGAATAGATTATAGGGGAAGAGGTAGTTGATGAAAATGGGGCGAACGACGGGGCTCGAACCCGCGACATCTGGATCCACAATCCAGTGCTCTAACCAACTGAGCTACGATCGCCATGCGATTGTTTTGATGATAGGAACCGCATAACGGTCCAGCAGCCAAAGCGTAAACTATACGGTAGGTGAAAAATAAAAATCAAATGGAAAGAAAAGGCTTAAGAGGAAAAGAGGTCGTTAGCGATTGGATGGACCCGGTTCAGGAGTGCATAAGGGAGCTGGCAGGGGCCTGCCATTTGCCTTTAAGTTATCTTACCATTCGATTTATTATTTGATTCCTATATTAGCTATTTTTTAAAGGATTGGTCTGGTCGTTGGGCTGGTGTAAATGCAAAAGGGTTTTCATAGGCTAAAACTGTTCTTAACTTCGGATGTTTGTCAATAGGGGGAAAGGAGGTTAATTTATTTTTACTGACAGTTAGAAAGTCAAGGGACGGCATGGCATCGAGGTCAGTTATTGGGATGGATTCTATTGCATTGCCTGCAAGTTCCAGTTCTTCAATCCGATCGTAAGGTATTATGCGACCAAGATTAGGGAATGTTAAGAGTCTATTATCTCGCAGACTAATCTCTATGAGGTTCGGTAGGTAGGATTGTTGCAGCCAATGGGTTAATTGGCGGTTGGTTAGTTCATTATCTGCCAGACTTAAAGTCTGAAGATTGGGCAGAATAAGTGGTCCAAGCCGGGTTCCTGGTTGGATCGATCGTCTGAGAGATAAGTATTTGAGGTTGGGTAAGTCACTGAGGGATAACTCTCCTTTAAACAGGTTTTGGGAGAGGTCTAGGAATTCCACTTTGGGGCCTCTCACATAAGAAGGGACCTGCTCTAAACCTTTTTTTGATAGGTCTATATATTTTCTCGGTCTTCCTTCTTGTGTAGGGACTCGATCCTTTAGGGTCTTTTCTGGATGTAAGCGGTGGCTGTCGAATCCTAGGATCCCGTGTATTTTTTCCCCTATTAGCGCAATTCCTTTATACGTTGGGTTTTTTAGGAAGTAGGAATGCGGTAGATGATACAGAGAGGTTAAATGACCTAATGTTGTCTTTATGCTCATTTTGAGCCTATTAGCGAATTAATGATGAATATATTTTACCTTTTTATTTAGTTTTTATTAAACTAAATTACAAATTATAATAAATTTAGATTTTTATTATTTACACATGTAGATGTAATTAAAAGAATAAATAGATAGCTGAGGATGTAAAAGAGATCGAATGGGGGCAGGGTAAAGGTGTAATCTAAAAAGCGAGGTATATGCTCGGTAACCCCTAATAAGTAAGTCGTCAAAACGGTATTGAGTGAGTGGATGAGACCTGCGAGAAATGGAAAGAGGAGTCCCATAACAAGGGCAGATAACAGCAGGAATAGGCTAATTCCTGTGCAAAAGGGAAAGAATAAATTATAAAGAAGACTTAGTACCGGAAAGCTCTGAAAGTGGTAAAAGCACAAAGGAATAGAGGCGATGTGTACAGATAGTGTGACTGCACTAGAGGTACGTAGAAAACAGCAGGCGAGATAAGATATTCTATCTGGTAGAGGAAAATAGGAGAGCTGCTCGGGGGTTCTTTTAGGGAGAATCAAGGCCATCCAATCAAGCGTCATGGGTGTCAGGATGAGCAACGCAGCGGTGCACAGAAAACTAAATTGGAATCCGATATGAAAAATGGATTGTGCATTGTAGAGTAGCTCGATAATGAGACAGACTCCTAGGGTGTTCAGTCCATTGCTTTTCCTTCCGATCAGTTGACCTATTGACCATACCGTAATCGCAATCCATGCTCGAAATACGGAAGGGGAAGCGCCTAAAAAGAAGAAATAGAGGCTAAGGCAAACGATTAAGCCTATCATGGCTGCTTTGCGTGCCATTAGCCGATTAAGGATAAAGCTGCAGAATACAGCGATCAGAGAGAAATGAAATCCAGAGACAGCTAGGATGTGCTGTAAGCCGAGTTTACCGAACTCTTTGGCCATGATTTTATTTTCCAGTTCTCCTGTGCAAAGCGAGTAGAGGAAATGAGCTGCATTCCTGTCTTTGATTTTTGCGAAAATAAACGAGTGAAACGCTTGCTTGGCTTGAAATCTCATTTCTGCATAAGAAAAGCTATGAGCGATTTTTTGCCATGGATCTTCGCTTTGTAATCTCGCTAATCCTTTATCACTAATCTCCAGATTCCCTTGTATGAAATATGAGCAGTTCGCGAGGGGACGCTCACACCCTTTCGGAGGGTAGATCTGACAAGGTATGTGATACATCTCTTGCCCTTCTTCGGATTGAAAGTAGGTTAGCTCCCCTTTGTATAGATAAGACGAATAAAATAAGGAGTTTTGTAGCTGTACATTGTGTATGGAGAATAAGGCAGATCCTGTAGTGGGGGTAGTCGTAGCTTGATGTTGATGAATCGAGGTGCTTCCCCATAAAACACCCAGAGCAAAGGTTGCCGCCAAGAGTAAGGCTTGTTCTAGGAGTTTATGCTTCGGATGGCAGAGTAAAGGAAGGATGAGTCCAGCAGAGAAGCAGGCGTAGCGCCAGTCAAAGTGTAAAGAAAAACAAATGCCGATGAGTAGATGTAGACCCACTATTAGCGCAGGGCTTTTTATCCAAAGCCCTCGCATGCTGTAAAATAGGTTGTCAATCACTTGTTTTTTTGTTTAGGCATATCCTGGTCGAGTGGTTCATAGATCATTCGTACTCCGCGCTGCCCGGTTAAAAACACGACGGTCCATTCAATTAACACAGCGAGTCGATTTTTAAATCCTACAAGGTATAAGATGTGGATAAATCCCCAAGCAAGCCACGCAATAAGGCCACTAAATTCCCATGTTTTCATAGTAGCAATAGCTTTGCCTGTGCCAATGGTGGCCATGCTTCCCTTATCGAAATATTTAAAAGGAGATCGCTGAGTTTTTGGGGTTTGTTTTTTTAAGATCGATCCAACATATTTCCCCTGTTGGATCGCAGTCGGAGCGACACCAGGTAAAGGTTTGCCGTTGGTTCCTATGCTGAAGGATGCATCCCCAATTACAAAAACTTCTGGGTGCCCAGGTATGGAGAGGTCAGGTTCTACGATGACCCGTCCTTGCTTATCTAAAGGGACGTTGAGACTTTGTAAGAGGATGGGAGCTTGATTGCCGGCGGCCCAGATGATATTTTCCGTTTCAATGAATTGCCCTTCGATAGTAACCCCTTCAGATGTGATGTTTGTAACTTTTTGCCCTGTAAGAACAGTGACTCCGAGGTTCTCGAGCTCTTCTCTTGCTTTATTCGATAGTTTAGTAGAGTAAACGGGTAGTATGTAAGGGAGGGCTTCTACAAGATAAATCTTGGCTGTTTCAGGCTTAATACGTCTAAAGTTGTTAAATAAAGTGGTGCGGGCTATTTCGGCAATCGCACCAGCCATTTCCACCCCAGTAGGTCCTCCGCCGATGACTACAAAGTTTAAATAGCGGGATACTTCGGCAAGGTTGCCAATTCTTTCTGCTTTCTCAAACGAGCGGAGAATTCGTTCTCTAATTTGGATGGCATCATGGATGGTTTTGAGGCCGGTCGCATACGTTTCCCATTCACTATGTCCAAAATAAGAATGTTTTGCTCCAACTGCAAGGACTAAATAGTCGTAGTGCACTTTGTCGCCGTTAGCAAGAGAGAGTTCTTTTTTCTCTTTATTAATCTCTGTGACTTCTCCCATAATCACTGTGGTGTTTTTTTGATTACAGAAGATTTCGCGGATAGGATAGGTGATCTCTCCTGGAGAAAGAGCGGCTGTCGCTACCTGGTAGAGTAATGGTTGAAAAAGGTGGTAGTTTGTTTTATCAATGAGCATAACTTCGGCATCGGCTTTTTTTAATGCTTTGGCTACATTAAGCCCGCCAAATCCACTACCTACAATCACGATTCTATTGTAACTCATATACTAACACTCACTGATTCTGTTGTTTGAAGTTCTGATTTTAGTTGATCGTATTTAGGATATATTTTGCAAATACTTTTCCTATAGATGAGGGCCTGTTCTTTACTTTTTTCTTTGCAAAATGAATAAATTATTTTACTATCTCTCTTTTGCAGAGGCTTACGGATCCCATTTTTAGCAATGCAGTCTTCTAGACAGAGCTACTATAGAACAGTCAAGGGAGATCATCAGCCATTGGGATTCAATGATCTGATCAAAATGGACAGAGGTATATCAATGAGGCTTTTTTTAAGGGGTAGTGTAGTAAGTCATTTCTCTTGGATCGTGTGCCAAAATGCTTTTTGTAGAAATGTCAGGTGTCCATTTGCCAATGGAGAAAGGTTTTTCTATAATCTTGAATGGAGTGAGGGGTGATGTATACAAATAAAAACTTGCTTGATTCCTATCAAGATCTTTTAGGTTTAGAACTTGTCTGTGGCTCTGTTGGGTTGGGACGGCGGATTCGGCTTCCAGAAGTGCAGAGACCAGGTCTGAGTCTTGCGGGGTATCTTAAAAATTATGTGAACCAAAGGATCCTGCTCTTTGGAAACTCTGAGATTGCTTACGTAAAAGATTTGGATCAAAAAATGAGGATTGAACGAGTCAGCGCTATTCTGACCGCGCAGACCCCTTTGGTCATTGTCGCAGGTAAGCTGTCTGCTCCCAAAGAACTGAAGGCATGCTGTGAACAGGCTAAGATCCCTCTTTTTAGATCGTCATTAAAAACAATGGAATTGCAAAGTAGGTTGACCTATTTGCTCCTTGAAGATTTTTCGCCGACTACTACGTGCCATGGAACTCTTGTTGAAGCATTTGGTGTCGGAGTGATGATTCAAGGAGACTCTTCTGTTGGTAAAAGTGAGGCTGCACTCAGTTTAATTGAAAGAGGTCATCGTCTAATTACCGATGATGTCGTCAAAGTGAAATTGCGTGAAGGGTCTTATTTAGAGGGGTCAGGGACTGATTTAACCCGACATTTAATGGAGATTAGGGGGATCGGCATTATTAATGTAGCGCATCTATATGGGGCTGTTTGTGTGCGTGATGATAAACGGATTGACGTAGTGATTAAGCTCGAGGTATGGGATGATAAAACATTTTATGATCGTGTAGGTCTCGATGAAAAGTGTATTGATTTCTTAGGAGTGAAAATCCCGTACTATGTAATTCCTGTGAAGCCGGGTAGGGATGTGGCTTTACTGATTGAAACGATCGTGCTTAACCAGCGATTAAAAGAGATGGGATATAATTCGGCAAAAGATTTTAATGTAAAGCTTTTAGAAACAATTGCTAGCAAGCAGAAAAAAGGGAAGATCTTTAGTGAAAGTATCGCGTAAGGTAAAAGTGAAAAATCAGCTAGGTCTTCACGCAAGACCTGCAACTGCAATTGTTAGAATGCTACAAGATACAAGATCATCGGTCTCTTTTACGTGTCATCACGAAACAATTAATGCCAAAAGCATCATGGGAATACTCATGCTGGCAGCCGGCAAGAATTCTATGATTAGGATTGATGTGGAAGGTGATGATGCAGAAGATGTAGTAAATAGACTTTCTTGTGCATTTGAACAGGGGTTTGGGGAGTAAGCATATGGACGAAGAACAAGAATTTAGACTGCAAGGGGCACCTGTTAGCGAAGGGATCGCCATCGGCACCTCTTTTTTCATTAATCTATTAATGGACGAGGTGGTTCCTGAGTTTTCTATCAAGGCCAGTCAGGTAGAGAATGAGATCAATCGGTATCGAGAAGCTCTCATCTCCTGTAAGATTGAGCTCACGTATTTAAAGCAAAGTTTACAAAAAGAATGTTCACTCGAAGCTATAGATATTATTGATACGCATATTCTGATGTTAGAAGACCCCCTTATTAGGGAGAATGTAGAAGGGAAAATACGAGTTATCAAAAGAAATACGGAATCCGTATTTAGTACGGTGATTCGGGAGTATGAAAAGAAATTTTCTAAGATGAAAGACCCTTTTTTTCAACAAAGGCTGATCGATATTTTGGATCTGTCGAAACGCATATTAAGCCATCTGGGTGAGAAAAGTAAGGTGAATTATTCGGAGATTCCTTTAAGTTCTATCGTTTTTGCCAAAGAGTTAATTCCCTCTCATACGGCCGCCATTCAAGCTTCACGTGTCTGTGCATTTGTTACTCAAAGCGGTGGTGGCAATTCTCATGCTGCTTTGATTGCTAGGGCAAAGGGAATCCCTTATGTATCGAGTATTGATGTGAATCTATTTCGTGCCACCCAGGGTAAATCAATTATTGTCGATGGGCAAACCGGTGAAATTATCGTGAATCCAAAGCCATCAACACTTGCGAGATATAAAGAGATAAAGACACGTTTAAAAACATCCTATCAATTATTGCAGCAGGATGTGAACCATGTGACAGAGACCGTAGATGGCTATCCAGTGCATATGCTTGCAAATGTAGGGAATCTCCAGGATTTGGAGGAAATGCATATGTATCGTGCTGAGGGTGTTGGCCTCTTTCGTTCAGAATACCTTTTTTTAGAAAAGCACTCCTTATTTATTTCAGAAGAAGAACAGGTTTTAGCATACCTTGATATTATAGACAAATCCAGAGGGTTACCTTGTGTGATTAGAGTTTTTGATATCGGGGGAGATAAAAATCCGAATTTATTCTTTGAACATGAAAAAGAAGCGAATCCAGTTCTTGGTTGCCGGGGCATCCGATTTTTGTTGCGTTATCCTAATATTTTTCGGACGCAACTACGTGCTATTATGCGTGCTGCTAGACAGGCTGATGTACGACTGTTGCTTCCTTTAATTTCAGATATTCATGAGTTATTAGACTCTAAGCGCATTATTGGTGAAGTTCATGACGAGCTGGTAGAACAGGGTGTTATAGAGCGTCGATCTTATCTTCTTGGATGTATGATAGAAGTCCCTTCTGTGGTCTTTATTTGTGATGCTATTGCCAAAGAAGTTGATTTTCTCTCAATTGGCACTAATGACCTGGTACAATATACGTTAGGGATCGATCGGAGTAATCCAGCGATGAGTGAATTTTGTTATCCGGCACATCCGAGCGTCATTAGAATGATTAAAATGGTCGTTATGGAGGGGCGCAAGCAGAATAAGCCTGTAACGATTTGCGGAGAGATTGCATCGAGCCCTATTTTTGTTCCCCTACTGCTCGGACTTGGTGTGAATCATTTCTCCTGTTCTCCAAGATATATTCCTTTTGTAAAACGTGCTGTAAGAAATACCGTTTTGCTAGAAGCTTATGAACTTGCACAGCGTATATTGCAAATGAGCTCACCCACAGAGATCTCTAAAACGCTTGTTGAGGCTTATTCTAATTTATTGCCTGCTAATAAAAACAGCGGGCTGTCCTTTTCTTCACGGCTTGTAGCTGAAGAAGTAGTGCAGCCAATTTAATAGGGAGAAGGATGGCTCATATCGTGGCGAGCCATCCTGTGACATTAAAGGTATATAGGGGTATTAAAAAGGGAAGGAAAATCCTTCTGGTGCAGCTAGGCTATGGCTGTCTTCTTGATCTATTTTTTCATGAGCTTGATCAAATGCGGATTTAATTAAATCTTCTAACCCTTCGAGATCATTAACATCTACACACTCAGGTTTGATTTGTATACGGATCACATTTTTTTCACCATCGAGAGTTACCGTTACTAAACCATTTCCGCTGGATCCCGTAGTTTGTGTGTTTTTTTTTGTTGCTTTAAGGAGTTCTATTTGTTGCTCCATTAGACGCGCTTGTTTTTTCATTTTTGCAAATCCACTACCCATATGTACCCTTTTTTATCGTTAATTTTTAGAAAATACACCGTCTAGCTCAACTGCTGCAAAGCGT
>CAMDPQ010000052.1 GCA_945905275.1 Chlamydia trachomatis | reverse complement strand
CTACATAAATCCTGTAGTTTACTTTTTAAATCTGTATTTTGTTTGCATTTTAGCAGTAAAAAAGCTAAAAAATTGTAGTAGCGAGAAGTGTCGCTATAGCAGGGTTACGCGCGGTGATTGAAAAATACCTACAACATCTAGCCTCTGATTTAGAGAGAGAGCCGTTTGGTCAGAAAAATGATCGAGGCTTTTTTCGGCTCGCTTTAAGTAAAGACTGGGTCCTAGAGCTTCATGAACTAGACCCTGGACTTCTCATTCATAGCCTGATCTGCCCATGCCCCCTAATGCACAGAGAATCTCTTTTTATCTATCTGATGAAAGCGAATTTTTTGGGACTGGCAACAGGCGGTGCAGCCATTGGCATGGATAAAGAAGAGAAATACTTGACACTGTCTCATGTCATCCCGTATGACATGAACTACAAATCTTTTAAAGAAATAATCGAAGACTTCACGAACTACCTAGACCTTTGGCAACAAGAAGTCCAACGGTATCAAAAGGCAGCGGAAGAAGGAACACTCTAAGGGCGGTGAACATCTCATGGCAGGATATCTTGTAGCAGAAGAGGGCCCGCTGGCCGGCGTGACCATACGCTTTGAAGAAGAAACAGAATGGGTTCTGGGACGAGATCCCGATGAGGTCTCTATCGTCCTCGAAGACCCTATGGTCTCACGAAGACATGTGATCTGCAGACTCACGCCAGAAGGCTATGTCCTTGAAAACTTAAGCTCTGTAAACCCAGCCACACAAAATGGCAAAGTCATTACCGAATCGGTTCTCTTACGAGAGGGAGACATTTTACAAATAGGAAGCACCTTCTTCCGCTTTACAGAACAAGAACCCAAAGAAGAGACCCCAGAAGAAGAAATTGAACCCCTACATTTCGAAGAGATGGACGATCTATCTTCGGTCTCATTCGGAGTGCCTACGATGACACGCTGGCTTGTAAAAGTCATCGCAGGCCCTAATGCAGGCGCAGAATTTAGCCTAGAAAAAGGGGGCAGCTATATTCTAGGTAAAGACCCATCACTCAGCGATTTGGTCTTTAATGACCTCAGCGTTTCAAGACAACATGCTCGTATTACAATCGATGAGCAAGATCTTGTCTTCATTGAAGACCTCGGAAGCCGCAACGGGATCCTCGTCAACGCAGAAATGACCCTCGATAAAAGAGAGCTCCGCTCACAAGATCTAGTCAGCATAGGAACGACCTCCTTCCTTGTCATCGATAGAGAAGAGACCCATGAAACGATCATTTCTGCCCCGCAGATCCTCGCGACTTCCAAAAAGGAAGAAGCCTCTGTTGCACCGGCTCCTTCTTTGGCAGAAGCGGTTAAAAAAGATTGGAAAGAACTCGTCATCCCTAAAAAGCATATCATTGTAGCCGCAGGATTTTGTCTTGTTCTTATCAGCCTTGTAGCCTCTACGTTTTCTCTGTTTGAAAGCACACCGATACAAATGCATGTAAAACACGAATCTGAGCAAATTAAAGAAGCCATCGGAAGATTTTCCGATGTGCAGTTTACCTGGAACGAATCCACTGGCAAACTCTTCTTACTTGGCCATGTTCTCATCGGGGTGGAAAAACAAGAACTTATGTATGCGCTAAGTAGCCTGCCCTTTATTACAAGCACGGAAGATAACATCGTCATCGATGAGTATGTATGGCAAAACATGAACGCCCTACTTCTATCGAATCCCAGCTGGCAAATGGTATCCATCCACGCGCCACTGCCGGGTAGATTTGTGATGAAAGGATATGTCGAAACCGTTGAGCAAGCAGAGAGTCTTGCAGAATACCTCAACATCAACTTCCCCTATCTCGATAGACTGCAAAATCAGGTTGTTGTAGAAAATAATCTCAACCTACAAATTCAAGGCCTCTTCTTAGAACAAGGGATGAGCGGGGTCACCTTTCAGCTTACAGGTGGTGAACTTGTGCTGGCGGGAAGGGTAGATGATAAAGATCTATCCCATTTCCAAGACCTAATAACTACATTGAAAGGCCTTCCTGGAATACGTCAGGTCAAATCGTTTGTCGTCTTTACAACCCATGAATCATCAAGGACTGATATTTCTAAGAAATATGAGATCTCTGGATATTCACAAGGGAGCGACAATAAATCCTTTGTGGTTATTAACGGTAAGGTTCTCAGCACTGGTGATGCAATTGATGAAATGACTATCACAAATATTCAAGCAACGATTATTTTGCTCGAAAAAGATGGATTAAAATTTCGAATTAACTACAATCTGCAATAAGTATCAAATAATTACTTTAGAGGAGCGCTCGATGTTCGGTTTAGAAAAAAAAGAAAACGGTCTATTTGAGTTCGACTTAGAAAAAGACCTCAAAACAGAACCTTTAAAAAAACAAAAGCTCGTTAAACATATAGAAGAAAAGATCCAAGAAATTAAAACATTAATCCGACAAGGATCTTCAGCCAAAGAATTCGATCAATTTGGAGTACTCCTACACGCCTACGCTGCGCTTTTAAAAGTAATCAACAAAATAGCAATCAAAAAATAAAGAGGAAATTACATGTCAGATTCTATCCAACAGAAACCTTGGAGCTGTACCATAACATTTCAGACTCTAATTGATGTATACGCCAAGCTACAAAGTCAGGTCGTCTCTCAAGTCAGAGCAGTTGCTAGCTCTATTTCCAGTGCGACACCTGGAAAATTCTTGTTACTTCAGTTTTCTATGAGCCAGGTAACACAGATTGGCGATTCTATATCGAATTTAATCAGCCAGGTCATGTCTGTGTGTAATAATGCTGTAAGCAACCAAAAAACTAGATAAATTACTTTTTTAGAACATTTTATATACGCCTTAGTTAGAAATAGGAAGAAGACATGGATATCAACAAATATAAAGAAGACTTTATCGTGATGGCAGAAGCCGGATTTATTGCAGTCAGCCAAGCCGATGAAGATTCTGCCGTAAAACTATTTAAAGCTGCGATGCTTTTAGAACCTAAAAACCTTCTTGCTAAAGTCGGTATAGGATACATGCACCTGTGTAAATTGGAACTAAAACAGGCCTGCAAGATATTTAATGAGATCCTCGAGGAAGATCCCCAACATGAAATGGCGAAAACATTTCTTGGGATTAGCATGTCGCTGAGCCCAACTGATCTAGCCAAGGGAGAACAAATCTTAGAGGAATCGGCGCGTACATCAGAAGATCCCCATGTAAAAACCCTCGCGCATACCGCCATCGATTTTGTCGAGAAATTTGTCAAGAAAACCCCCTCTCCAGCGCAAAGCCCCAAGCCAAAAGAGCGCAAGTAGTTTTTCTAGACAGATCCTTTCCTGCTTGTGCCCACAAACTTCCATGACGAAAAAAATACAATTATGCTATCAATTGGTTATGGAAGTTTGCTTATCCTTACTAAGCTCTCCAGCAAACACGATCAGAATTCAACCTCGCATGAGATGTACTATATGATGCAAATAAGCCCCGAAGAATTAAGTCCCATAGAAAAAATCGGTGCAACACTGCCGATTAATAATTCGAATACACTAGCCAGCTCTTCAGAAGCATTTACCTCCTACATGCAAAATGTATCTGCGGCAGATACAGGTGCAGGCAAAGCACAGATGATCACTCCTTTTGAGCTCGCAGGCCAAACTCCTAAAACGGGAATGGCAACACCCAGCCTTGCTACGATTACAGCCCAAGCACAGATGGCGCAAAATACCTTAAATAATCTACAAACACAAATTGAGCAGAACCCAGACTTAAAACTAAAAAACTCACAAAAACATGTTCTGAATACCAAACTAGAAGATGCTACTGCCCATATACAATCTGCAGGATCTAAACTAGGAGCCCCGCCCACCGAAAACACTACACCAGAAAAAGCCCCCGGGGGACCTCTTGGTAAATTTCTCGGCTATGTCACTAATGGGATGGAACAAATGGATGGAGTCCAAAAACAACTAACCTCCATTAGTGCTAAAGGGACGCAACTAGGTGCTGCTGATTTACTCTTGATCCAGGTAAAGATGAATAAAGCCCAACAAGAACTTGATTTCAGCTCGGTGATGCTATCGAAAGTGGTCGAAGACTTTAAAACACTGATGAATATTCAGCTATAACACACTCATTGACCCTTTATACTAGGAGACTGCATGGACACCTCAAACGACTTTGAAAAGCTCATCTCCCATCTAGATGAGCTGGAGCTAACCACAGTCCATGGCAGAATTACCGAAGTGGTCGGGATGCTGATTAAAGCAGTGGTGCCTCAAGTGAAAATGGGTGAGATATGCCTAATTAAACGTGAAGGAGAACCTTTAATTGCAGAGGTTGTCGGCTTCACACGCGATGAAGTCTTTTTATCTCCGCTTGGAGATATGGCAGGGATCGGGCCTTCCTCTGAAGTGATCCCTACACGAATGCCTTTACATATCAAAGTCGGTCCAGAGCTGCTAGGACGGGTCCTTAATGGGCTTGGACAACCTATCGATGCAGATAAAGACAAGCCTTTAGAGCTCACAGAAACGTACTCTGTCATCAACCCCCCACCAGACCCTCTTACACGACAGAAAATCGCAGAGCCTTTATCAGTTGGAGTTCGATGTATCGATGGCACCTTAACTTGTGGTAAAGGGCAAAGGATGGGCATCTTTGCAGCAGCTGGAGGGGGTAAGTCGACACTACTTGGAATGATTGCAAAACATGCGAAAGCAGATGTCAACGTGATTGCTTTAATCGGGGAACGGGGTAGAGAGGTCAGAGAATTTATAGAAAATGACTTAGGTCCTGAAGGGATGAAGCGTTCTGTCCTTATCGTCTCCACCTCAGACCAAGCAGCGCAGTTAAGACTCAATGCAGCCTATGTAGGAACCGCTATCGCTGAATACTTCCGAGCGCAAGGAAAAACGGTTATTCTTATGATGGATTCCGTGACCCGCTATGCAAGAGCTCTCCGAGAAATTGGACTGGCAGCAGGCGAGCCTCCAGCAAGAGCGGGATTTACCCCTTCTGTTTTCGCAACACTACCTCGTTTGCTCGAGCGCTCTGGCAACTCTGACGTAGGTTCCATCACTGCCTTTTATACCATTCTTGTCGCAGGCGATGATATGAATGAGCCTGTGGCAGATGAAGTGCGATCGATTTTAGATGGACACATTATATTATCGAGTGATCTTGCGCGACAATATCACTATCCTGCTATTGACGTTCTAGCCTCTACTAGCAGGGTGCTTACGCAAATTATAGATAAAGAACATCAAGAACTGATCGGAAAAATACGAGAAGTTCTTGCAAACTATAAGAAAAACGAATTATTGATTCGTATAGGTGAGTATAAACCAGGTTCTGACAAAAATGCAGACTTTGCGATTAAACACATTGAAAAAGTCAACCGGTTTTTAAGGCAACAGGTAGATGAAGAGTCAAGCTTTGAAGAGACCTTAGTTCAACTAAAAGCCTTGTTCCGTTAAATAGATCCGTGAATAAAGAGATATTTTTTTGTATGAGCCAATCACAATACCCACTCGAGCAGATCACTGTAATTAAACAAAGAAAACTAGAAACTGCGGAAAAAATTCTTAAAGAAAAAAAACAAGCTCTACAAACAGAACAAGACAAATGCGCAGCTCTCGAGAAAGAAAGAGATGCTGTCAAAAGCCATTGGGATGACAAACTACAGCAACTCAGAGACACTCTTGATCAGTCGAGTACAAGCGATAAAATTCAGCAGATGAAAGTCTATATGAAAGAAGTCGACATCAAGCTCAAGCAAAAGGAAGGGAAAGTTACAGAGCAACAAAAACGGGTTGCAGTAGCTGAACAACACGTAGAAGAAGCGCGAAAGGAAATGATCAAACGGGAACAAGATGTAGAAAAAATGCGCTTACATAAAAAAGAATGGGATAAGGAAATGAAAATCCTTGCAGAGCAAAAAGAATCTATGGAAATGGATGAAACTGGCTCCGCTATCTATTCGAGACAAAAAATAAAAAATAGTCGCAAAATCAAATAAAATAATCCTTTTTTAGGAGAATCTTATGGCCGAAATCAACCCTATAGAGCCCCCTGAAAAAATCAAGGACGTCCCCTTTAAAAAATCAGAACCAAAAGAAAACCCGGCAGAATTCAAAAAAACGTATCGGGTGCAGTCCGTAGAAAAAAGTGGCGAAGAAGAAAAGAAAAAGAAAAAACATCGTCAGGAATCGGCCGCAGATACAGAAGCTGCAGCTGCTGCAGGACTACTTGGACCATTAGCGCATGTACCCCAATCTAAAATCGAGCCCTCTCCCTACTCCGTACAAACCCCCTCGACTACATCCTCTACCCCTAAAGTCGGACAGACAAGTGGACATAGCACACTAACCGGAAGATCCTACTCTCCCACAGGGTCTACAGAAGCTACCATGAGCACAACTCCTGATATGCAGACTTCGCCTTCCTATCAAGCCCCTAAATCCACACCTGCATCCTCCACCTACAGCTCGAGCTCGACATCCACACCACAAGAGCCACCACCTCCAGATGTAGAAACCATTATTACCCCTGCAGAAAATACATCTATCGAATACGCTGATAATCTCCAATTTGAAGGGCAAGACTATTTTCAAGCAACCCCGACAGCTAACAACTACTCACAAACTCCTGTATCATACGAAGAGAATACCGAGCAAACCGATGAGAGCCAGACTACAACACAAACGCCTTCTACAACGACGACGACCCCGACAAACACCACAGAACAAAAAACAACAACCACAGAATCGAGCTTAACCGGTGAGGACCTTAAACCAGGAGCTAATAAAACTCACATCCCCTTCAGCATAAAAAAAGAGCAACGGGACGATCTAGCAGGCGTCTCTGACATAAGCAATGAAAAAGATACACCCATTCAGCAGACCCCTGAAGATGCCATTGATATAGCTCCAAACAACACCCCCATCATCGCACCAGCTTCATTGAAAAAAGAAGATCCCTTAAAGCCCACCGATAAAAATTCGTTGATTACCGAGAGCACCCAAGGCACCATCGATACAGAACCAAACAACACCCCCATCATCCCACCAGCGTCATTGAAAAAAGAAGTCCCCTTAAAGCCCACCGATAAAACTTCGTTGATTACCGAGAGCAATCAAGGCGCCATCGATACAGAACCAAACACGACTCCAGCCATCCCAACAGGGCTATTAAACCCACAAAAGCAGGAAGGATTGGAGGGGGTAACTCAAACAATTACAGAACCAAATACGACTCCAGCCATCCCAACAGGGCTATTAAAACCACAAAAGCAGGAAGCATTGGAGGGGGAAGCTACAACAATTACAGAACCAAATACGACTCCAGCCATCCCAACAGGGCTATTAAAACCACAAAAGCAGGAAGGATTAGAGGGGGTAACTAAAACGGTTTCTGCAATCAACCAAGGCTCTGTTAACACCAAAGATAGTCAACTCATAGGAAGTAATATTAATGTACCTCCTCCCCCATTACCCGTAAGCAAACCTAATGTAAACCTCGATACATTTACTGGATCTGGAGAGGATATACAAGCGATTGCCACCCCTTCTTCAGAATCTTCTCAGGATAAAGGTCAAGATGATTCGAATCACTCCGACGATGCAGATCTAGCCCAAGCGATGCAATCAAACACACCAACTCCTACCCCCTTTTCTACAAATCTAGCCGTGCAGGCTCCAGCCCCCGCTTATACAACACTTAGCCCTGCTATTTTAGAGATGTTTGATAAGATGGTAGGCACCATTAGCGTATTACAGGAAACTAAGGGGGAAAGAACAACCACAGTGACCCTTACATCCCCTAATTTCTCCTCATCGGTCTTCTATGGATCTGAAATTGTTATCGAGGAGGATCTACATCTTGCTCCAGGTCAATATAATATTAGACTCATTGGGTCTCCCGAAGCGGTCAATCTATTTCAAGCCAACCAAATTAATTTAATGGCGGCTTTTCAATCAGGCAACTACAATTTTACGGTGCAGCGGCTCGAGACTGCAATCCAAAGCATTGATAACCCTGTCTTCAAAAGAAAGGAATCGGGAGGAGATCAAGGGAGTCAAGACTCCAGACAAGATCAGCAACAGGGACAACAGGGACAAGAGGGACAACAGGGGCAAAAATGAACATTAGAAATATACAGATGTTGAAAATAAAACAAGGCAGCCATCAAGCAGATAAAAAACACGCTACAGGGTTTCAAGATCTAATGGCAAAGCCGTTAGGCCATACGGACACAGCCCATCGGGACCTACCATCCCCCTTACACCTACAACAATCTGCTAACAAATGGGAAGAGATCCTCCTTTCTGATCAGCAAGAAGACTCTTTTCCTAAAGAAGACTCTGCAGAAGAAACCGAACAAGATCTGTCTATGCTTTCTGCCTCCGTATATTACCCACTACAAATGCCCACAATAAGCAGAGATGTCTATCCGATAGTTACACAAAAAAAAGCAGATATAGAAATCGTGGAACTCTTGCAAAACCTCGGCGGAGACATGATGATTATGAACGATGCTGGATCAATAAAAACGACCCTATACTGCACAGATCGCTTTCCAGAATCGAGCGTCTTTCAGGATATGGAAATTACCGTCGAAGAATTTACCTCCGCTCCTAAACTATTTAACATCACCCTGAAAGGTTCTCCTCAGGCTATCGAGGTTGCCTCCATTCACCTTGAAGCATTCATGAAGCTTTTCCAAGAAAGAAAATTCGGATTTAGTATAAATAGAATAGATACCGAGATATCTACTGCAAAATCGTTATTTTCACGAAAAGAACCTATAAACCCAGAAAGCGATGATCAAGAAGGTAATACAAGACAATGAGCCAACCTCAAGAGCATTGGATTAAACAAATCCATCATATTTTAGATGAAGCAAAGAAGATTCCTATGTGGGGAGCTTTACCATCCTTTCCTCTAAACACGTTTTCTAAACTTCTAGCTGAGCAATTAGGTGTTGATGCAATCACCATCGAATTATCGGCACCCGATTGGATCGATGCGGGCGCGATAAGATCCCTATACACAAATACATCTGCTATTGAATCTATTGCCATCGCCCCTTTTGCAGGTCAGATGTTCTGGCTAATGAGCTCAAAAGATCAAGAGATCTTAACCAAAACTCTTTTAAGCCGAACAGACATTATAGGATTTGCAGAAGAAAGCTTTACAAAGGGATTTTACAAGTATCTTCTACTCCAAGCTATGGACTGCTTTGAGCAAAGCAAATCCTACCCTGAGCTACACCCAGAACTACGGGAATCCTTAGAACCATCCCTTGAAAGCTATTGCATTATGAACATCGCTATAAAAATACAGGATACAACGATCTTTGCTAAGTGGGCCATTTCCTCCTCGATGCAACAAGAAATTACATCCCATTATGCACAAAAGACTTCTTCGATCACTTCACACGCCCTATCTAAAGATGTAGCTCTAGAACTGAGACTGCAAATCGCAACTACCACCCTGTCAGTATCGGAGTGGCAAAGCATTAAGCAAGGGGATTGTATCCTATTAGAACATAGTTCCTACGACCCTATATCTCATAAAGGCTCTGTCAGCATCTTGCTAGAAGATACCCCCATATTACGAGGTCGTCTGAAGAAAAACAGTGTTAAAATCCAAGACTATGCATTTTATTACGAGGAACTACAACCTATGACTGATGAATCGATCCCCCCTGAAAAACAAGAGATCCAAGAAGAGTCCTATACAGACGATCCCTTATCTGAGACCGAGGAACCGCTCACAGACGATACAGAGCATCTTTGGTCAGAATCTGGCCCACACAAGGAGCAGATCGAAAAACTGATTTCATCACGGGAAATCCCCATCCAGCTTGTTGTGGAAGTAGATAGGATACGGATAAACCTTGAACATCTTCTCGAGCTACGCCCTGGCAATGTCCTTGAGCTAAGCATAAAGCCTGAGCAAGGGGTTTATCTTACAGTAGCTGGCAAAAAAGTCGCTCATGGTGAGCTTATTAAACTAGGTGATGTCTTAGGATTGAAAATCCTAAAAATAGGTGTATAATAAAAGCTATGAGTGAACAATTTTTCTATAAACAAGACACCCTTCCTAAGCTGACAGAAGACACTCCTGCTCCGACACCTACTCATATAGGACCGTATAAAATCGAGAGTCTTCTAAGCAAAGGGGGAATGAGCTTTTTATATTTAGGGACACATCCTGATTCGAAACAACCCTTGGCCATTAAGATCCTCTCTCCCAATTACATATCTAATGAGATGGCAGTAGAACGCTTTCTTAAAGAAGCTCATATCATTAGCCTTTCCAACCACCCGAACATCGTCAAACTCTACGGAGAAGGCAAGTGGGAAAAGGGGCTATATATCGCTATGGAATGGATTCGAGGGATCTCTCTACGTCAGTTCATTATGCAGCAGTCTCTGTCTTTAAGACGAGCCTTAGACATCGTTTTACAGGTAGCCTATGCACTACATCACCTGCACTCCCATGGGATAATTCACAGAGATTTAAAGCCTGAAAACATCTTGATCACAGAAGAGGGAGGGGTCAAGGTAATTGACTTCGGCATCGCTCAATTTCACCAAAACAATAACAGCGTACAGCCGATCCAAAAACAAGGAATGATGGGGACTCTCAATTATATGAGCCCAGAGCAAAAGGAAGATGCCTCCCTAGCCTGCTTTGCCTCAGATATTTATTCATTAGCCGTAATTGCCTTTGAGCTTATTACTGGAAAGCTCAGCTACGGAGTGATTCACACCTCTTTATTACCTAAAGGGCTCCAAAAGATTCTTGAAAAAGCCCTAGCTATCTCGATTGATGAACGATATCAAACTATTTCTGCATTTATTAATGAAATTTCTGCCTACCTGGATTCTGGCGAGATGGACAAACAAAAATCAGGCAACGACCTAGTTAAAGAAATCATCGAGGCCTTTCAAAAAACTTCTCAACTACTTTCAGGCTTTCCTCATGTAGACTCCTCACAAATTGAAATAGGCATTGCTAAATATAAACTCGCAACCCAATTTAGTCTGTATTCAGACCTATTGAAACTACCCAACGGGTCCTTCCTTTTTCTGTTAGCAGAATCGACAATATCAAGCCCTGAGTCGCTTGCCTATGCAGCGAATATAAGAGGGCTTATTCGCTCGCAAATTTACCTACAGAGCCAAGATGTCAAACAAACATGGGATCTTGTAAAAATGGCGCAGGTACTCAATGAAATGCTTGCTGAAGATCCGGCCCAGCTCAAGTATGGATTGAGTGCTCTACTCCTCAATCCCATGAATGAACAGCTCTATTTTTTCAATGCAGGAATGAATCATCTGATCCATATCTCTCAAGAAGGACACTCCCATATTCTATCCTCTTCCAATCCGATACTCGGAGCAGAAAGAAACCCGGATTTTACCCAAGTGGTGGACAACTGGAATATTGCAGATACTATTATCCTACATTCCCTAGCGCCTTTATTTAGAACCGATTCCTACCAACAAAACCAAACCGAAACAACACTCCTAGATTGTTTGGAAGACAACCTCTTTCTATCAGCACAACCTCAATCAGAGGCTTTGCTTAAAAAAGCTCTTTTCCTGTCTTTCCAAAAAGACCAGAAACAAGCAAAGATCCTGATCAGCATTCAGCGTATTAGCTAGTACTTGAGCGATTTATTTTTTTATGATTGTAATCACCAGAGCCTCTACCGCCTGAAGAGATGACCCGCAAATAGACCGATCGACAGGGATCTTTCTTTCCTGACAATCAAGGAATGGACTGGAGAGTACTTTCTCAAGCCAGATACGATCTTGATATTTTGATGTAGGATCATATAGGCAACAGGATAGGCGAGACCCCCTTCTCATATGACCGGATAAACATTGCTCGAAAAAAGAGAAGAGCCTCTCTTCCTTATGATCGTATATCAAAGGATCTTCATTCAAAAAAATTGCATCAAAAACTCCCAATCCATAAAGACTTTCTTCCCATGCTGTTTCAATCAGGTGAATATGAGTATAATGAGTCATCCACTCTCTTGCCTTCACAATCTCCTTTTGACGCGGCTCTATAATTGTGTGGCTTTTAGGGAAATAGGATTGGATATGGGAAGGAGATAGGCCACCACCAAATCCGACTTCTAATAGATCCCCAAACGGTTCTAAGGCATCCACACAGACCTCTATATATAATTGCTGTTTTTGTAAGCTCATGGGATGTGTCATTGTATGTTCCATATAGACATAGTTCCTAAGGGATGATTTCTACTTTTCCCGAATCTAAAGAGTAATAAGATCCGATTACCTGTACTTTTTTTTGCTGAATCAACCGTTTAATAGATGGATAATTCTCTAACTCTTTGACAACATATTGCACATTAGCCCGGACACACTGGTTGATGCCCTCATCCCTTTTTTTGCAGCCGTCTATTGCAGGGGTAATCTGCGCTGCTAACGCTTCAATATCTTGGGTTACTCCTTCGTAAACAGCTTTAATGGCCCCACAATTTTCATGACCCATGACTAAAATTAGACTAGATCCAAGGTATTTTGCGGCATACTCAATACTATCTAAGACCACAGGAGTCACTACATTCCCTGCAAGACGCACCACAAATAAAGCCCCAAGTCCCTGATCAAAAATAAGCTCAGGAGGGACGCGAGAATCTGAGCACCCTAAAACCACCGCAAAGGGGCTCTGAGTAACCTTTAAAGATTCTCGACGTGCAGAAGACAGGTCAGGATAAAGCAGCCTATCCTTCGTGTAACGCTGATTGCCTTGCATTAATTGATCCAAGGCTTCTTGAGGAGTTATACAAAACCCGACACTACACACAATGTTCATAACGATCGCAGAATAAACCAAACAGCGCATACCTTTAAACCTCATAAAAAATACCTGAATAGCTAATTTATTTTTTAAGCAACAGCAAAAAAACACATTACTGCGTATTTTTCTAAGAAAAGACTACCAAGGAATGGGTTTAGATTTTTTTTTGCATGCTTGATAAACTTCAGTTTACAATAATCTAAAAAGTATTTTAGGATTCCAAACATGCCTAATAAAAATTTTCCTTAGGTGGATGTTTATCCATAATATTAACAAGGCTTACCAAGTATGATGCGCTTCTTAGCAAAATCTCGAAAACGCTTACTATCTAATGCTACTGTTATCGCATCCTTTGTAAATTTTTTGAGTCCGACTATATGCTATACCCAATCTGCAGGATACCCCCACCTTGCTGCGTCCCTCAATACAGGTCCTAAGGAATCCGCCGATACAGGCCCTAGCTACACCGTCAACTTCAATAATGTCCCTATTATTGAAGTCATCCGCTTTGTAAGCAAAGTCACCAATATGAATTTCGTCTTTAGTCAGCAAGACATTCAATTCAATGTAAGCATTATTTCAGAAGAACCGATTACAGTAAAAAACATCCTTTCCGCTCTTATCCAAGTTCTACGCATTAACAATCTGACTTTGCTAGAGCAAGACAACAGCCTGATTATCACGAAAAACCAAGATGTAAATCAAATTCCAACGATTGTCTCAGGGGACATCCCCAATTCAGACCAAACGATGGCTCCACTAATTACTCGTGTCTTTCGGATTAAAAATGCTAACGCCTCTTCTGTTGCCAATATCATCAGAACCATGACATCAAAGGCCGCACAGATTGAAGTATCGAATGAAACACGACAACTCATCGTCACAGATATCACGACCAATGTAGACAAAATTGCCTCTCTGCTATCTAGCCTTGATGCCCCCCATACTCCTTTAGAAATTGATAGCTATGAAGTTCGTAATATAGCCCCTGCCGACATGATCGCCTTAACCACACAGATTCTTTCCCCTTTTACTGAAGGCAATCCGCTTATTTTTGTACCTCAAGCGGCCACTAACACAGTCTTTATTGTATCAACCCCTTACCTACTTGAGCGAAGCATTAGCGTAATGGAAGATCTCGATATCCTACCCAAAGAAAAAACGTTTGCTTCATCAACAAAACTGCCCCAACTCGTATTTTTTTATCCTATCCAAAATAGATCCTCTGACGAAATGATGGGGATCATAAAGCAAACAGCCGCCGATCTTCAAATAAAAGATCCATTCGGTTCCGCTTTACTTATTGAATCCCTGCAGTCAGCTACCTATATCCCTGAAACAAATTCCCTACGCATTATAACAGACGCTACGACATGGACTACAGCTAAGTCTATACTGAACTCCGCCGATATTCTCAATAGCACGAGTCAAAAGGTGAATTTTATTTATAATGCTAAAAACGGATCTAACGAACAACTCCAACAAACTTTGCTGCAAACAGCTCAGGCAACAAAGGATGCAGACTTAATCTTAACAGTAAAGAACGCTCAGTTACTGAAATCTAGCAACAGCCTTTTTTTTAGCGGTAGCCAGAGCTCAATCACACAGATCCAAAACATTATCTCTAACCTTGATGTAGCCCAGCCCACTTCCACCAAAACGAATTTCCTTGTCTACACCCCAAAAAACCAATCTGTGGATGACCTTCTTGCATCGATTAAAGAAACAATGAAACATCTACAAAACAGTGGACTTGCTAACCCAGCACTCCTAGACGGACTCAATTCGGCTAAAAAATCCTCCTCAAGCAATTCGATTGTCTTTACAGCAGACCCTGCTGCTTTAACCAATATTCAGACTCTATTATCTACTCTCGATGTCCCAGCTACTACCAAAGAGGATATCCTCTATGTGTACCCCGTAAAGACTGCAGATGGATCCAAGCTTCTTGATAGTTTAGAAAAAACTGTCGATGCTATGAATGACCC
>CAMDPQ010000051.1 GCA_945905275.1 Chlamydia trachomatis | reverse complement strand
ATTAAGGTGCAGACTACAAAGAAAGATGGGTTTAGCGGTTGGGTTAAGTGTACTCATTGCAGCGAAATGATTCACGCAAGTGAACTGCAACAGAATTTACACTGTTGTCTCAAATGTAATTACCATTACCGATTAACGGGAACGCAGAGAATGCATCTTCTGGTAGATACGGGTACATTTAAAGAGTTGTTTTCTGAATCGCAGTCGACCGATCCTTTAGCCTTTGTGGATACGGAAGCCTATACACAGCGGCTTGCTTCGGCTAAGCAGAAGTCGGGGAGGGATGAAGCTGTTCTTGTGGGTACTTGCTGTATTAACGGAAAGAAAGTTGCTCTTGGTATTTTAGATTTTAGTTTTATGGCAGGATCGATGGGGTCTGTAGTAGGCGAAAGACTTACGAGTATTATCGAGTACGGCCTCGAGAATCAGCTTCCTGTGGTTATCGTTTCATCCTCTGGTGGAGCTCGTATGCAGGAGTCGATTTTATCTCTTATGCAAATGGCTAAAACATCTGCTGCCTTGGCGAAATTACATGAGAAAAAAATCCCTTATATTTCAATTCTTACTAACCCGACAAGCGGAGGCGTTACTGCGTCTTTTGCGTCTTTAGGCGATATTATCATTGCCGAGCCAGATGCGCTGATTTGTTTTGCGGGACCTCGTGTTGTTGAGCAGGTTATTAAGCAAAAGCTTCCTCCAGGAGCCCAGAAATCAGAATTTCTTTTAGAAAAAGGAATGATTGATTGCATTGTAAACAGGCATGAATTAAAAGATAAGTTATCGCTCTTTTTACGTTTTGTAACGGATAATCAAAGAGAGATGGCTTCCTGCCGGGAAGATCTAGATGAGACCTCTTTATCTCTTAGATTAAAGCAGCTGATCATGATGGCGGATGATAAACTAGAGACTCCTGTATAGCAAAAGGGATTAGGTATTCATGGCAGTATTAATTTCTGTGATTGCAGAACAGGAAGATTTTCTTCCTGTTTATTCTTCAGATCTTGCAGCGGGTGCTGATGTAAAAGCATGTATTCCAAGCGACATTTCTATTGCTCCCGGGGATTCCGCTTTAATTCCGACAGGCTTAAAACTTTCAATCCCTGAAGGGTATGAGATTCAGGTGAGACCTAGAAGCGGTCTTGCTCTTAAGAGTCAAGTAACCGTTCTTAATACACCCGGAACAATCGACGCAGATTACAGAGGTGAGGTTGGAGTGATTCTTATTAATCATGGCAGGCAGTCTTTTGTTGTTACCCGAGGTATGCGCATTGCGCAATTTATTTTAGCTCGAGTCGCTCAAGCTCAATACCATCTTGCGGATGAGCTGTCAGTGACTTCGCGAGGGGTAGGCGGTTTTGGTCATACTGGCACGCATTAATTACCAGATTGCCTGTAGTCTTGGCGATCTTAAGCGGTATTTTAAAAAGGATGAATTTATGACGATATCCAAGTATTTGGATTCGCGTCTTATTGTTTTTTTAGAGGAAGCTACACGCGATGCAACGATAGAACAACTCGTGAATGTACTCGATGTAGCGGGTAAGTTAACCGATAAAGCACGGTTTCATCAGGCTATTCTTGATCGGGAGAGAATTGTTTCCACGGGCATCGGTATCGGGGTGGCTATTCCTCACGCTAAGCTGCAAGGGTATAATGATTTTTTTATCGCTATTGGGATCCAAAAGAAAAAAGGTGTCGACTGGAATGCTTTAGATGGTTTTGCCGTTAAATTGATTTTTATGATCGGTGGTCCGGAAAATAAGCAAACAGAGTACTTGAAAATACTTTCTCGCCTAACTCAAGCAGTGAAAGACGAAGAGAGAAGAAAGAAATTATTAAAAACACATTCTCCAAACGAAGTAATCGATTTATTTCAAGGGTGCTAATATGGACCTGAAAATTAAAGATGTAGCTGAGCTGCTTCATGTTTCTGAGACAACGATCCGTAGGTGGCTTTCGGATGGTAAAATCCCTGCTTATCGGTTAAATCATCAGTATCGATTTAGTAGGATAGAAATTGAAAATTGGATGATGAGTTGTAAGCTCGATCAAGCTAGGGCCTTTCTAGATGGAGAGGAAGTTCAAATTTACCCTTCACTTGATTCAGTTGATGATCAGGAAATAATAAAGTCTTCTGGTACGCAACAGTATAGTTTGTATCGCGCAATTAACAAAGGGGATGTCTTTCTCGATGTGGATGGGGAGACAAAAGAAGAAGTAATTCGATCAACACTGTCTAAAGTAGCTCCTTCTTTAGGTTTTGATGTAGAGGTTGTAGTCGAGCTTTTTTTAGATCGAGAAAGGTTGATGCCTACTGCTTTAAATAATGGGTTGGCAGTGCCCCATAGTAGGGATTTTATTTTAAAGGATTCCGTATCAGATCGGGTGGTTGTGGTTTTTCCTAAAGTGCCGATTGAATATGGCGCCTTAGACGGTTTGCCTGTTCATACTTTATTCTTTTTATTTTCTTCTAATGATAAAAAACATTTACACCTACTTGCGAAAATAGCGCATTTTAGTTCGTATGCTCCCTCTATGCAGAAACTTTTTCAGAAGCCAAGTAAAGAAGGTTTTTTGGAATTTGTAAAAGCATGGGAAGGTCGCATTCGGCCTTCTGCTTAGTTGTTTTAATAGTTAAGTCTTGTTTGATGTAATTTGTTAATCATCTTGCTTAAATTCGTAAGAGATTGCTATTGTCTATACTGTTTTTAGTGCAGCAACGTACTTTATTGCCCTGATCTATTGTTTGATTCAAGAGTCTTCTTGCTCACCCTATTCTGGGCTTATAGCTATAAGATGCGTAAGAATCTGGCAGTTAATAGCTTCAACTATACTAAAAAGGATTTTATGAAAAGCTTGCTCAAATCGCGATCTCTTTCGTCTGGATTTGCTTTGTTTTCTATGTTTTTTGGTGCGGGCAACTTAATATTTCCACTCGCTCTCGGTCACTTTGCGGGGGATCACAATCTCTATGCTATGATCGGTCTGTTAATTACAGCTGTTATCGTTCCTTTTCTTGGGGTAATCGCAGTCCTTCTTTACGATGGGTCTTATGAAAGATTTTTTGCTCGTCTTGGTAAATGGCCTGGGTTTTTTATGGCCTTTAGCATTATTACTTTGATTGGTCCTTTAGGCTGTACCCCTCGTTGTATCGCTTTATCTTTTTCCACAGTCAAAGCGTTTTTCCCAGGTACCTCATCTGTATTATTTAGTGGAACTGCCTGCCTATTGATTCTTTTATTTACTTTGCGAAAAAATAGAACCATTGAGATCTTAGGCAGAGTCTTAACTCCTGTGCTTCTTGCCGGATTGGGCTTTATTATTTATAAGGGATTTACTGCCGATGGAGCGATCCAATCTCTTGGAATAAGTCGACTATCTTTGTTTTTTCTTGGCTTGAAAGAGGGCTATAATACAATGGATTTACTTGCTTCATTCTTCTTTTCTTCCACAGTGATCTCGATGTTAAAGAATAGCGAAAAAGAGCAAGGCGAAACAGGACATGTTAAAAGAACTTTAAAGGCTACGGCCATCGGTGCAGGGCTTTTATCAGTTGTATATTTAGGGTTTAGTTATATTGCTGCTCTTCATGCCTCCACTATTACGATTGAAGGCAAAGAACAAATCTTTACGGCCCTTGCCTTAAAGGTAGCAGGTCCTGCAGCCGGTATTGTTTTATGTGTGACAGTCGCGCTGACTTGTTTAACAACAGCTATCGCTCTTATTTGTGCTTTTACCGATTTTCTTCAAAAAGAAGTTTTAAAAAATAAGGTGCGTTATGAAGTTGTTCTCGTTACTTCTTTAATCGCGACTTTTTGTATGTCCAATTTTGAGTTCCAGGGTATTTCAGCTTTTTTAGGTCCTATTCTTGAGGTTTGTTACCCGGCTCTGATCGTCTTGACGATTGCCAATATCGCATTCAGATTGCTTGATTTTAAACCGATCAAACGTCTAGTATTCCTCGCGTTTTTATGTTCAGCTGTGATGTATTTTATGTAACAGAAATCACATATGTCTCACAATATAAAGTAAGGTTAGAAAAGGTCATAGAACCTTACACCAGGACTGTCAATTGTTTGGGAGTTCTGTCTTGCTTCACAGGAAAATTTTTAAGAGAAAAGTAGAGGATATGTCGAAAGGATTATTTATAAAAAAATCGGTGAAATCTTTATTAGAGGAAGCCTCAGATAAACGTCATGCGCTCAAGCGCTCTCTGACAGCGCTGAATTTGGTTACTATGGGAATTGGCGCCATTATAGGGGCGGGGCTTTTTGTTTTAACTGGTGAAGCCGCAGCAGAATATGCGGGCCCAGGAATTACCATTTCTTTTGTGATCGCAGGGGTCTTAGCGATGTTTGCCGCTCTGTGTTATGCCGAATTTGCTTCATTGATCCCTATATCAGGCAGCGCATATTCGTATGCTTATGTAACCCTTGGGGAATTTGCAGCTTGGATTATGGGATGCGTGCTGACTTTGGAATATCTTTTAGCTGCGTGTACCGTCGCCGTCGGTTGGTCAGGTTATTTTAGCAGTTTAATGGGGGATTTTGGAGTCACCTTGCCTGCCCTGCTCTCTGAGGCTCCCTTTCTATACGATGTAGATACAGGCTGGGCGCTAACTGGGAATATCCTGAATATGCCCGCTATATGCATTACTGCTATTATGGGAGCCCTGGTTGCTATAGGGATTAAAGCTGCTGCTAGTTTTAATAATGTGATGGTTGTAATTAAGCTGTCTGTTGTTGCTTTATTTATTATATGTGGTATTGCCTTTATTAAAGCGGAAAATCTCACTCCTTTTATTCCTGCCAATACTGGGAATTTTGGTCAGTATGGCTTAAGTGGTATTTTTAGGGGAGCGGGTGTCGTCTTTTTCGCCTTTATTGGATTTGATGCCCTATCCACTCTTGCCCAGGAAGCAAAAAATCCACAACGAGATTTACCAAGAGGCATGATTGGATCATTGGGTATTTGTACCATTATTTATATTGTTGTAGGCTTGGTTCTTACAGGTCTTGTCAGTTATAAGCTGCTGGGAGTAGCAGATCCGATTGCTGTAGCTGTCAATGCATTAGGTCCGAACTTTGTATGGCTTCGATTATTTATTAAGTTAGCCATTCTTGCGGGCCTTACTTCTGTGATTCTTGTGATGATCTTGGGTCAAACTAGAATCTTTTATACGATGGCACAGGATGGACTATTACCTAAAAAGTTCTGTGAAATTCATAAAAAAACACATACACCACTGTTCTCTACTATTCTGATTACTCTTGTTGCTATGATTATCGCTGGACTGTTTCCAGTGGGTATTTTAGGGCAGCTTGTTTCTATGGGGACGTTACTTGTCTTTGCTATGGTCTGTTTTGGGGTCCTTATCCTCCGCTATAAGCAACCGTCTCTTCATAGACCCTTTAAAGTGCCATTTGCTCCATGGGTCCCTTTAATAGGCGCTCTTGCAAGTATCATCCAGATGTTGTTTTTGCCAGGTGTCACCTGGTTGCAGCTGATCATATGGTTGGCTATTAGTTGCTATGTCTATTTTAAATATAGTATCCATCACAGTTTGATTCGTAAAAAGAAAAAGTAGTCTTCATGAGTCTCCACTCCCCTTTCTGTCTTTATCGGAAGGGGGGGGCTCTTGCTTATTCGGCAGCTTTTTGCATGCTAATATAAGAAGACTTGGGCCATACCTAATACAGGGTTCCAATTACATGGCTGGGTAGAGCTTCCTTCATTTTATTCTTGCATCGTAAGGGGTAAGCGAGCCCACCTTACTAATCATTGATCCCCTCCTTGCCTTTAGATGACGCAATGCGTCAAGCAATCGAGCAAGTCCATCGAGAAATCTGGGATTTATATAAGGGGCTTCAGGAATACCGGCTCGCCCCATCTGATACTCTGAAAATAAAACTGGACACTGTCTTCGATGAGTTGTTTCTGAAAAAGAAAATTGCCAGTCCTACTTTGAATCATCAGTTAGCAAAAACGTATGCCAAAAAAGCCGAACCTCTCAGAGTCTTGGAAGGGCCGGAAACCCCTCTTCATAACAAGCGAACTGAAACAGATGCGAGGGAGATGGTTGTGAAACGGAAAATATCCGGAGGGACCCGTAGTGAAGAGGGTCGAAAATGCCGAGATACCTTCGTAAGTATCAAGAAGACCTGTGTAAAGTTAGGGATTTGTTTCTTGAGGTTCTAGGAGGATAGACTCTGTCGATTATTCAAGATTCCGCGACTGGCTCAGGTTATTTCGATTCGTTCGCTAAATCAGTTTATGAAATCACAAACATGTCCGTGAAATCCAGGTAAACGGGGCCCCGCTTTAGGGTGGTTACCTCGATTTTATGAGCACTTGCATGACTCTTGAAGATCTATTTAAAGAGGTGTAATCCCAACAGAAGTTGATGGTCATCTGATGGAGATCAGTTGCTGGTTAGGTAGATCGATTTTTCATATAGGATTCTTCTGCAGCTTGATTGTGTAGGCTAAGGGCTGAGGCTCTTTTGCATTTTTTAAGGTAATAAACGAAATGATGGGTCATGAATAGAGTTTGTGTTAAAAATTGTTAATAAGGTGCGAAACTCATGTGGTGTGCTGTTGCCTGTAATGCTCATATACATCTCCTAGGATGAAAAGGGGATGAATATGAAAAGCATAAGAATAAGATTCAAGATGTACATCATTGATGATGAAATACTTCCGTATAGTTTTTCAGCTTGTGCGTTAGTAAGCCTTTCATGCGATCACTGCGCAGGAGAAGAGCGCGTTTTTTGATACCAATAAAAAAGAAAGATAGGAGAAATCGTAATCAGATTTCCGAAACAAATCATGGAAATATAGCCAATACTTGAGCCTACATTAATATGGTCAGGTGGTAAAAAGCTCACACCAATGGTTGCAAAACATCCACATAGTCCAATAATTGATGTAACCCACATCCCCATATGTTTACCTGGTATTTTAAACGACTTAGGGCGGTCGATAAATGTATAATGTAGTTTGATGGCTGCTAAAAACATCAGTACGTACATGATCATGTATAATTCTGTGCTCAGTGCTGTTAAAAACCAAAAGGCTCCATTAATACTAGGGATGCAGACGAAGAGTAAACAGAAGATACTTACCAGTATAGCCTGGCTAATGAGAATCCTTGAAGCTACACCATGTTTATTTTTTTTACAGAATACAGGGGGAAGAAACCCAAATTCTGCCGCATGGAGCAAGCCTTTAGCAGGGGAGATCAGCCAACTGGTAATATTGCCTATAGAGCCGATGATAATCAGAACGGTCATAATCGGTAATAAAAAACCGATCCCAAATTGATCGAACATCTTAGCAAATACCTGCATGACACCGGCGGTGAGGTTGATTTGTTGTTCGGGGATTACAATAGCAATAGCAAGAGATCCAAAGATCATAGAGAGAAGGATAAAGGCACTTGAGTACAGCACCGCTTTAGGGAAGTTTTGCTGAGGATTCTTGATGTCATTAACGTGGACCCCTGCAAGCTCCATGCCTAAAAAAGAGGACATCATAGCAATTAAAGAGACCCAGTTGCTTGCATGAGAAAAAGAGGGTAGTAGGCTTTGTGTATCAAAGTTGATTTGGATCGGGTTGCCAGTTAAGACCCATATAAAGGAGAAAATAGCCAAAAAGATTAAAGGAATCACACTGCCGATCAGGCCGCAGAGGTTATTGATGGTAGCCGATGCATGCGCCCCTTTTAAATTAATAAGGGTAACACCCCAAAACACAATCAGGATTGTGCTTATTAAAAACGAGGTGTTTTCAGCAAGACTGGGATTAATAAGATAGGCAAAGGTGCCAGCGATAAAGGATAGAATGGTGGGGTACCATACCATGGTATTAATCCATTGCATCCATATGGCAACCATAGCCCATTTATTACCAAAAGCTCGATTAATCCATTGATAGACCCCACCTTTTTCAGGGAAAGTGGCTGATAATTCTGCGGCTACAAGAGCTGTTGGGCCTAAAAATAATAAAGCCGATAAGCAGAAAAAAAAGATGAGTTCACTGCCGAATAAAGCAGAAGAGGGAAGGTTCTTTATGCTGTCAATGGCTGTAATAATTAAAAGAACTAAAGAAAATAAAGGGATCTTTTTATGTAATCGTGATTTCATCAAGAGGGCTACCGTATCCGTACATGGACTTATATCGTTATTGTGCTTAAGAGTTCTTTCCCTTCCTCATGGAGTGAAGGGCCTGCTTGGATAATCATCGCCCCGCCAAGACAGATGTCGTTTTGGTAAAAAACGATCGATTGTCTCGGGGTAATGGCTCTTTGGGGCTGTAGAAACCGGATGTGCAGGATGTTATTCTCTTCTTTTCCAATAATACAACCCTGATCCTTTTGTCTATAGCGAATTTTTGCGGTGCACTCGATTGGAAAGCAGGGGGGTGTAGATGATACCCAGGTGATATCAGAGGCAGTAAGAGTTTGCGCATACAGCGCTGGGTGATTGGTTCCTTGTTCTACGTAGACTATATTCTTCTCTGCACATTTTCCCACAACAAACCATGCCTCTCCTTCTCCACCAATACCGATTCCTTTGCGCTGGCCGATGGTGTAGTAGGCCATGCCTACATGTGTACCTACTTTTTTTCTGTTAAGAGTCAGAAAAGGGCCTTCTTGATAGGGAATGTAGGGGCTTAAGAACTCTGTGAAATTTCTCTCTCCGATAAAGCAGATTCCCGTGCTATCCTTTTTTTGGGCGGTAGAAAGACCATGTTCTTCCGCAATTTTTCTGACTTCATGCTTTTCCAGATGACCAATAGGGAAGAGCACTTGCC
This sequence comes from Chlamydia trachomatis, assembly GCA_945905275.1. Classification (GTDB taxonomy): domain Bacteria; phylum Chlamydiota; class Chlamydiia; order Chlamydiales; family Rhabdochlamydiaceae; genus VGMB01. The sequence goes on along the minus strand of CAMDPQ010000051.1, from coordinate 6,184 downwards.
GAAGAATTTTTTCTTTTAAGGTGTAAAGGAAGTAGCTTTGATCTTTTCCTCCATCGACCCCCTTGAGTAGGGTAGGAGATTCTGTAGATCCCCCAATACGGCAGTAGTGACCCATGGCTATGTAATTAGCGCCGAGAGATTTGGCTTTGCTTAGGAATGCCTGAAACTTGATTTCTCTATTGCATAGGATATCTGGGTTCGGTGTATATCCTCTTTTTAATTCATCGATAAAATAGGAGAATACGTGATCTCGGTATTCTTCTACAAAGTTGACGGAATAGTAGGGGATCTCTAGCTGATTGCAGACGCTGACGACATCTTCATAGTCTTTGACCGATGTGCAAACACCATTTTCATCTTTTTCTTCCCAGTTTTTCATGAATAGGCCTATGACTCGATAGCCCTGTTGTTTAAGCAATAGAGCGCAGACTGAGGAGTCTACACCTCCGGACATTCCTACGACGACTGTGGGGGGCTCGTTATTCATGGTTGCCTTCACAAAAAGAAAAGACAATGATACCCCATTTTAGGAAATTTTCAGAGAAAAAAAACGTCCCCTTTTATATGGGGGACGTTTTGCTCGGGACACCCATTAAGGTGCTTTAGGATTCCGCTCACCGCTAGACACCAGGTGACTGTCATCAGTGGTAGGTGGTGTTTGATCAGAAAAAATTAACTTGTCATCTTCCGAGGTGATACTAAGGTCTGCCCCTTGATCTGGATGTAAAAGGAGTCGTTCAGCCAGAGGGTCTTCCAGGTATTGCTCGATCACGCGGCGCAGAGGTCTAGCCCCCATTTCAGGCTGAAAGCCTTTGGAGACAAGAAAATCTTTTGCTTTCTGGTCGAGAGAGATCTTAATCTGCCTTCGTTCAAGACGTTTTTTGACTTTCTTGACTTCGAGTTCGATAACTTGTAGCAGATGGGTTTTATCTAGTGGTTTAAAGATAATCACCCCGTCCAGTCGGTTTAAGAACTCAGGTTTAAAAGCTTTTTTAACGGAGGTGTCAATTTTTTCTTGCATCGATTTAAAATCAATCATCCCTTCTGTTGCTGCAAAACCTACTTCGGATGATCTGCGTATTAATTCAGCACCCAGGTTAGAGGTCATCATAATGATGGTGTTACGGAAGTCAATTTTTCTTCCAAAAGAATCGGTCAGACGCCCTTCTTCTAGAATTTGCAATAATAAATTCATGACATCAGGGTGGGCTTTCTCTACTTCATCAAACAACACTACGCAGTAAGGGCGTTGGCGCACTTGTTCTGTTAGTTGCCCTCCTTCTTCATGTCCTACATACCCAGGTGGTGAGCCAGTCATCCGACTGATAGCAAATTTTTCCATGTATTCTGACATATCCACTTGGATAAGTGAGTCTTCCCCTCCAAACATATTAACGGCTAGTTGTTTGGCAAGAAGTGTTTTGCCAACGCCTGTGGGTCCTAGGCATAAAAAGGCGCCGATGGGACGGTTTGGGTCTTTAATATCTGCTCTACTTCTACGGATTGCTTTCGAGACTATAGCAATTGCATCATCTTGGCCAATGATGTTGTTTTTAAGGATTTCTTCCATTTTGAGGACTTTTGTCGTTTCTCCTTCCGTCAGTCTGGTAAGAGGGACCCCCGTTTGTTTAGAAACAATGGCGGCAATCTCATCTTCATCTACAATCACCTGATGTTCATCTTTTTTGCTTTCCCACTCAGAGATGATATGTTGTAATTTCTCTCTTAATGTTTTTTCTGTATCGCGTAGCTTAGCCGCTTTTTCGTAGTCTTGTTTCCCAATAGAATCTTCTTTGGCTATACGGACTTCTTCTATATCTGACTCATATTTGGTAATATCTTGAGGCTGATGCATCATCGCAATACGTGCTTTGGCGCCAGCTTCATCGATGAGATCGATGGCTTTATCCGGTAAAAAGCGTCCTGCGATATAACGATCGGACAGATAGACTGCGCTTTTAATGGCAGCATCGGTATAGATACACTTGTGGTGCTCCTCGTATTTAGGTTTAAGCCCAATTAAAATCGATGCTGAATCTTCGAGCGAGGGTGGAGCCACAAGAATCTTCTGGAATCTTCTTTCCAGAGCCGCATCTTTTTCTATGTGCTTTCTGTATTCATCGATTGTGGTAGCGCCGATACACTGAATTTCTCCGCGGGATAGGGAGGGTTTTAAGATGTTAGAAGCGTCGATAGCTCCTTCTGCGGCACCAGCACCTACTATCGTATGCAGCTCATCAATAAATAAAAGGATGTTCCCATGTTTTTTGACCTCATCAATCACTGCCTTGATTCTTTCTTCAAACTGACCTCGGTATTTCGTTCCGGCGATCATCAGGGTTAAATCTAAAGAGATGAGCTTTTTTTTCGCTAGGTTATCAGGTACATCCCCTTTAACGATTGCTTGGGCTAGCCCTTCGACAATCGCGGTTTTCCCCACACCTGCTTCACCGATGAGGACTGGATTGTTTTTTCTTCTGCGACATAAGATTAAAATCAGTCTTTCTACTTCTTCTTTCCTGCCAATTACAGGATCTAGTTTTCCTTCTTTGGACATCTCTGTCAGGTCGTGGCCGTAGGCTTTTAAAGCCGGCATTTTCTCCATAGTTCCAGGAGTGGGTTTATCTTGCGCAAATTTTCCACCTCCTTGTCCTGATGGTGTAGGCCCTGCCATACCCATAGGAGGAAGCTGTAGATTGAAGGTCTCTAGTTCTTTTAAGACTTCTTTGCGAACGTCTTTTAGCACAATATTCAGGTTTTCAAGAACTTGTCCTGCCACTCCATCGGTTTGGCGCAGTAGGCCCAAGAGTAGATGTTCAGTTCCTACGTAGTTGTGATTTAAACTCGCAGCTTCTTCATTTGCATACTCAAATACTTTCTTGATTTTTCCTGTAAGGGCCGGATCCCCATAAACCTGAATTTCAGGACCAAATCCCACGAGTCGTTCGACCTCAGTCCGTACTATATCGTAGTCGAGATTTAAGTTTCTCAGGACGTTGACTGCGATCCCTTGTCCAAGTTTCAAAAGACCTAAGAGGACGTGTTCGGTTCCAAGGTAATTATGATTAAGGCGTTGAGCTTCTTTTTTAGCCAGCTTAATCACTTGCTTTGCGCGATTAGTGAATTTATCGAACATAACGCTATTTTCCTCTCTTAAGTATGACTTTTGATAATTGTATGAGCTATTTCTTTTTTTTGGCAAATTATGTGATGTTTATCAACTAAATTTTATTTTTTTAGGCCAAAAAGAGAAAAACCGACTCTTTTCCTAACCGAAAATAGAATGATGATTGGATCATTTATTTGGTAATCACTTGTTTTTGACTTCTGCAAAATAGATCCTCTTTTCTATCATCTATGAGGCCGTGTTCTTAAATAGAGGACTTATTCGCTTGGGGTCTCTATGCTCATATTATGTGGATGGGTAACAGTGTGTGAAAAAGGGAATATAATGAACAAAAAAAACTTGTGGGATGTGATCCATACAGGCACTCGAAATGCCTCTGAAAACATGCGATATGATGCACAGCTCCTAGAAGATTTACAAGAGGCACAGCAACCCACCCTTCACCTGTACCGCTGGGAAGGGGATGCAGCTACCTATGGTCACTTTATAGATCCCTTTGCCTTTTTATCGAAGCAGGGAGTAGAAAAACGAGGCCTGACTTTAGCGCGCAGGCCGACGGGTGGGGGGATTATTTTTCATTTATGGGATCTAGCCTTTTCTGTGGCTGTCCCAGCAAGTAGTCCTCATTATTCTGTTAACACATTAGACAATTATGCTTTTGTCAACGAGGCCGTCCTGCAAGCGGCGACTATATTTTTACAATCGAAGGCACCATTAGAAATGATTCCAGAGGATTTCTTGGCAAGAGATCTGTCTTGTACAAGATTTTGTATGGCGCAGCCCACAAAGTATGATGTCGTTTTGCAAGGCAGAAAAATCGCCGGTGCTGCACAAAGAAAAACGAAGTATGGGTTTCTGCATCAAGGGACAATTAGCTTGATGCTGCCTTGTAGAGAGTATCTTGAAGAGGTCCTACTTCCTCATTCCGATGTTTTAGGCGCTATGCTTGCCAATACGTACCCCTTACTTGGCTTTAATGCTCACGAAGATCAGTTGGATATAGCTAGGCAAGATCTAGAACAACTCCTCATTAAATATTTAACCAGAGAAACCTAAATGAACCAGAAAGTTAGAACAGCCATAGAACCTACCCGAGAGCAGAATTATCCAGAATGGTACCAACAAGTTGTTAAAGCAGCCGATCTTGCGGAGCATTCCCCAGTGCGAGGGTGTATGGTAATCAAGCCTTGGGGGTATTCTTTATGGGAAAATATGCAAAAAATATTAGATGGGATGTTTAAAGCGACAGGTCATCAAAATGCCTATTTCCCTCTTTTTATTCCACTGAGCTTTTTAGAGAAAGAAGCTCAGCATGTAGAGGGTTTTGCTAAAGAATGTGCGATTGTAACACATCACCGTTTAGAAAAAAATAAGGACGGCAAACTTGTGCCTGCAGGAGAGCTGGAGGAACCTTTAATTGTACGGCCGACATCGGAAACAATTATTGGAGCGATGTTTGCTAAATGGATCGATTCGTATCGAGACCTTCCTCTTTTAATTAATCAATGGGCGAACGTGGTCCGATGGGAAATGAGAACGCGTATGTTTTTGCGTACAACAGAATTTCTCTGGCAAGAAGGACATACGGCTCACTCTACTTCCAAAGAAGCTCTTGAAGAAACTATGAGGATGCTTGAGGTCTATGTAGATTTTGTCAGAAACTATCTAGCTATCCCTGTCATTAAAGGGGAAAAGACTCCCTCCGAACGTTTCCCTGGTGCTGTCTCGACGTTTACGATAGAGGGTATGATGCAAGATAAAAAGGCTCTACAGTGCGGGACATCTCACTTTTTAGGTCAGAATTTTGCCAAATCTTCAGAGATACGGTTTCGAGATGCCGAGGGGAATGTAGAATATGCTTGGACTACATCGTGGGGGGTAACTACCAGGATGATTGGGGCCTTAATTATGACCCATAGCGATGATGACGGCCTGATTATGCCTCCTCGCATAGCCTCTTCCCATATCGTTATCATCCCTATCATTCATAAAGAAGATACCAAAGAACAGGTCGAGCTCTATTGTAAAGCACTGGCTAATGAACTGAGAACAATCCATTATATGGGGACCCCCTTGCATGTCACTGTTGATCACAGAGAGATGCGTGGTGGAGAGAAGACTTGGTCTTGGATTAAAAAAGGAGTTCCTCTGCGTTTAGAGGTAGGGCCACGAGATATAGCCAATGATCGTTTTGGTCTTGCACGTAGGGACAAATCCCATAAAGACGTAAGCCTGCTTTCCAAACAAGAGTTGCTGAGTAATGTGTGCTCTATTTTAGAAGAAATGCAAAAGGGTATGTTGGAGAAAGCGGAGAGCTTTCAAAACAGTCATATTCATAAAATTAATACGAAAGAAGAGTTTTATGCTTTTTACAGTTCGAAAGATATAGAGCTGCCTGACACACATGGGGGCTTTGCGTATAGCCATTGGAGCGGTGATCCAGAGGTAGAAGAGATCGTGAAAAAAGATCTCAATGTCACCATTCGCTGTATACCGTTAGATGGTATAGAGGAGGAAGGCCTGTGTGTTATTTCCGGTAAAAAAAGTCATCGCAGGGTCCTTTTTGCGAAATCTTACTAAAAATATTGTTTAATGATCTAAACAAATGGTAACTCTTGCATCAAGCAGGAGTTACCATTCTATGATTCATCAAGATTTTAGTAAGGGCGTTGCTTTTATGTTAGTATCAGCAACAGGATTGTCACTCGTCGGTTTATTTGGAAAGCTTTTCGAGGGGGATTCCTCTCTTTCTGCTCTTGTTTTTTTTCGTTTTATTTCTGCCTTTTTTATATGTCTGCTTTTTTACTTTTTTATTGGGGAATTTAAGAGTAAGCGTAAAAATTTGGCTATTTTACCTAATGTGATAAGAGCCTTTTGCGTGATGGCCGCACAGTATGCTTTTTATTATTATATTCAACAGTCCTCCTTAATGAATGGGATGGCTCTTTTAAATACGGGCCCCATGTTTATCCCTGTTATAGAACGAATGCTTGTGGGTAGTCGTATCGGGCGCTCGACCTGGATTAGTATCTTCGTCTCTTTTATAGGAGTGCTCTT
>CAMDPQ010000050.1 GCA_945905275.1 Chlamydia trachomatis | reverse complement strand
AGAGAGAGGGCCATACCTGATCCCATCCCGAACTCAGAAGTCAAGCCTCTCATCGCCGATGGTACTGTACACAAGAGTACGGAAGAGTAGGTCGCTGCCAAGGTTTTTTTCACCCCGATAAGTAATCCTTATCGGGGTATTTTTTTGCCCGGATGATTTGCTGAATATCTGTTTTATTAGGGGTATTTTCTTTTCTCCCATCAAAAACTCCATAATATTTTACTTTTTTACCTATCACAGCATTGTTGCATCAGAATCGATAGAGACGGTGATTAGACCGAGAGCAGAACATGGGGGCGATTGCTAGTGTTGAGGCTTAAAATAAATATCTGTTAGCCATGGAGCGTTCATGACTATAGTATTGTATGAGGTAAAGAGTTAGTCAGAAAGTTTATGAACAAATGGCCTATCTAATACAAAAAACGTATCTGGCGTAATATTCACTATACTATAAGAAACTATGGTTTTCATGGTGAGAAGGTCAGTGAATGCTGATAAATACAAAGACATAGCCAAGGCATTTTGTTCGGGACAGGAGGAATAAAACGCTGCTTTATCTTTTGCCGCACGGTACCATAAGTCGATTATTTGGAGAGTCCTGTCATTTGTAAGCTCTACACCGACTATTCCTGCAGTGCAGGAGGGGATTGCATTTGTCTGTTCCAAGGACAACCCAAAGGAAGGATTATAAAGGAAGAAGAAGCGGCTTATTTACTTGCTCTAACAGGTAGTGAACCTCCAGAGGGATATACGAAATGGGCCCTGCGCCTATTGGCAGATAATACCATAGGTAGAGCTTTAAAAAAATAGGCTTAAACCTTGGCGAAAACCGTCTGAAGCAAAAAAAATGCAGATAGGGTTGCTACCCATTACATTCCCAAGCATGGCAGCTGGTTGAATAGGGCTCAAATAGAATTACGTCATTTAAGTCGGCAATGTGTAGGTCAATGGCTATTCTTGCTGAAGAATTAAGAGCTTGGACTGAGTCAAGCAGTGAGAAGAAAATAATAGCGAACTGGTAATTTACAGCGGTGGATACAAGAGTACAATTAAGGGAGCTTTACCCAACAATTTAATTGGGATCATGTACTAGCCTAACGTTCCTTTTCTATATCTACTCTTGTTCATTCGAAATTAAACTGTACATCCATCTAGCTGTTCTAAAAAACCCTCTTTATAACATGCTGATTATCAACAATCCTTGAGTTTATGATCCTTTAATCCATTTCCCTATAAGGAAGGTTCGCATTTCTCGGATGAACCTCCTTATAAGGGGCAAAGCCCCTTATAACTTCCCAGGGAAGAAAAAAATTGGGATCTTTGGCCCCTCCCCTCTAAAAAACTAATTAGGAAACTATTTGGTTTGCAGGAAAAAAGACGTTACTTGAGTAATAACTCATGCCGAAATCTCAAGAGGGATCAACCGGCAAAAGATCATTGACGCCAAAGAAAAGGGGGTATTTCTAAAAAGTGCTAATATTAACTAACTGATTATAAAATAGATGAGGTGGTAGAAATAGAGTTCTTAGTCATTGAAAGATGCCGATTTTTGGAAAGTATAGGAAGTCTTTTTTAAAGTAGGTTGTAATATTGCAATATGCTGTAAATAAGCATTTTAAATCAATTAATACGCTGTGATTATTGTAAATTTATTTCAGAGAGTGTTTTTTTATTCAGGCATTTAACAAAACTTAATAATTGTTAGGTAGAATAAAGGCATAGGCGATAATTTGAATACAATAAAAGAGAGATTTCTACATGAATAACCCGAATACAAGTTTATCAAGTAGTTTGTTTATGACAGCAACTACTAAAGCTGCGGCTAAAAATCAAGCAGATGAGGCTCAGTGTCTGTTGGCTTTCAATGCCACGATAGCTGATCTGCTCGAGACTGTCGCAGGAGATGTCAAGGGTAGTGGGGGTGAATTAGGTACCAGCATGACATCGGCAAATAACATTACAACCACTGCAACAAATCAGACAACTACTACCACTGCTACAGAAAGTTCCCCAACAAGTACTACCGTAGATAGTGGCGTGCCCAGTCAACAAGATCTAGCAGAGATACTTGCTACATTAGCTATAACCAGCGCAGCTCTGGAGAAGGTATCTGATGAGACCTCTAATACCCAGATTCAGGGTGTTGCCGCGATGTGTCAGGCACAAGTGGATGTGATTGAAAATCAGATTATGGATTATGAAGCCGCTGTGACTCCGTATATGGAGGCTGAAGCTCTGTTCAACCAAACAATCGATGCCAACCATGACCACTATCATAATCAAGTAGCTAATGGGAACGATAAGAAGTTCTATGACGATATGGGTTGGCAAACTCCAGAGGCGGCAGAGGTATCCGACGAAATACAAGACGTCTGTAATGAGGTATGCGACCAATGTGGTATTCCTCGTATTACACTTGATCTTCCTGAGACTAATTCTGTCAATGACCTATGTTCAGCTGCAGAAGCGCAGTTTGATGCTATGTGTGACGATGCTATAGCGTCATGTGGCGCGACGCTGGAAGCAGACTTCATGTCTGATGGCTTGTTCCTGAACATGCTCGTTACGAAAGTTTCTGACGGTGGAGAGTCTCTAAAGGAGATCATCCTGGATATGACTAGCGCTCTAAAACAGCTATGCTCAGCTATTGGAACTCTGCAAGCCGGTGGGCCGGCCGCTTTAAATTTAGTCCTTTCTGCCCTCCAGCTAGCAATGAGTCATTTAACATCTGAAACTGCTAAAGCTGGCACTTCGACAAGTCTGTCTATGGCTGGATATAATGATGCGGTAGCGCAAGGATCACAGAAGTCGATAGCTGACCTCATCCATAGTATTCATAAGCAGGAGAAAAAACAGAAAAAGGCCGAGCAGAAACAAAAGTGGATCAAGGTTGCATTAATTGTCCTTACAGTTGTCTCAGTAGTAGTCGCTGGTTTGACATGCGGGGCTGCCGTAGGACTCGCTGTTCTTGCATGTGCACTTGCAACTCAGGAGTTCGGAGGTCATAAATCAGCTTTAGAGCTGGTAATGCAAGATATGAATAAAGCCTTGATCTCAGCTGGAATGAGTTCAGATGATGCTCACATACTAACCGATTGTGTTCTGGTAGTTGCGGCTCTTGCACTGGTTACAGTAGGTGCAGCTGCCCTAGCAGAATCTGGTGCTGCCGTAGTTGCTGAGGCCTCTGTTGAATCTGGCACTGGTGTTGTTGCTGCCGGAGCTGGTCAGGCCACAGTTGTTGCTGCTGAAACCACAGGTGCAGCCACAGGTGCAGCCACAGGCGCAGCCACAGGTGCAGGAACGGCGGCAGGCACAGGTGCAGGAACGGCGGCAGGCACAGGTGCAGGAACAGCCGCAGGTGCAGGAGCAGGAGCTGCTACAAATGCAGCTGCGACGACAACTGAGGCTTTAACTCAGACTGCGCAGTTATCTGCAAAAAGTTTGGTGACAAAAGAAGGGATCTTAGCAGCATTAATGGTCACTGGGCAGACAAATCTGATAGGTGATTCCACTCGAGCTGCTTATGATGATAACTCAGACTTGTCAGAGAAGCAGATCGATAAAAAAGTGAATGAGGCGCAACTGTATGGCAATATAGCTCTAGGTGTAGCAGCTCTAGGTGTGGGATGTAGTTCTTCGATAGAGTCTAACCTGACGAATGTGAGTGATTCATTAACCAAAGCCCTAGAGAACCAGAAAGCTCTTATCATGGGTCTTTCACAGGCGGCCTTATTAAGTGCGGGTGTAACACAGGGTGCTTTAACCATCGAACTAGCGGGCATACAAGACGAGACAGCAGAGCTACAAAAGGATCAGGCCTTGGATCTCGTAGAAATCCAAAAGAATGACACTTTGATCCAGAACATAAGTCAGGTATCGCAAGCTCAATCGGAAGCCTTAGGAACTCTACTAGGACAACAAGTGCAAATGCAAAAGGAGATCGCCGAGAATGCCTTGAAATTTCAACAGGGTTGGATAGGGCTTCTTCAGTCTGTATAAAGGATCTTTTAATCGTGGAGCTCTCAAAAAGCTCCACGATTATTTTTCTGTCTATACGTCTTTTATCGCTTCTTTCACGGGGCTGTCTATGATATAGCCTTGTTTCAGCTCTGCTTGATAAACAATCCACAGTCCTAAAGATACGATAGCTGTTGAGCTAAACACGGTCCAGGAAGGTATTTCTCCTAGAAAAATCCATCCGTTAATAGAGGCAAAGATTGGGCTAAGAAGTCCTAAAAAAGAGAGGAAGGTAGCTGTGTATTTCTTGAGCATCATCCCATACAGGTTATAGCAGATGATATTGGAAATCAGCGTCATGATCAGAATGCCTTGCAATACATCGGTGAAATGGCCTGGCATAACAGGAATAGGGTTCCAAGAATCAGCAAAAGAAGAGTGGATGAGCGCGAACATTCCTCCGAGAAACATGCTCGCAGCATTAGCCACTAAAGGCGATACCTCGGTGTCTTTTACGAGCACTCTTAACAGAACCCATCCATAAACTGAAAATAAAGCAGCCGCTATGATCGCAAGGGTGGGCCAAGAAAGAAAGCTTACTGCACTAAATAGATCCTCCGATCCCGTTTGCGTTAAAAGCACAGGGATGAATCCGATGGAACCAATCAACAGACCGATCCATTTCCTTCGGTTCATTTTTTCCTTAAAGTGGATGTAGGAAAAGAAAGCTGCAAAGAAGGGGGATAGACTATATAGAAAACAGGTTTTTGCAGCTGTTAGGTGTTGCAGGCCCCAGAATTCTAGGATATTGGTCAGATAGATGCTAAAAAAAGCCAGGACACCAATAGAGAGGTACTGTTTTTTTTGTAGTTTAAATGCGTTCTTTTTGGCAATGAGTAGGTATGCAGAAATCAGAATCCCTGCAAGCATCATCCGAAATCCAGTTAGGAAGACAGGGGGGCTATAGGCAAGTGCCATTTTCCCTAAAGAAAAGACGCTAGACCATAAAGCGTACATGACAATAACAAGGCTAAGCGTCATCCGATATACCCATCTATAACTTTGATTAATAAGGCAGTATCATACCAATTAAGGCTTCATTCGGTCAACTTAACTATTTACTGATATTCATGTAAAAGGGGGTTGTAGGGAATTTTGTGATCTTGTTATAGAGATAAACAGTTGCGTTAATCTTTTATTTTAATGGATGTGGGGGCCTTGGCTAGTTATGACACAGATAGTAAAGAAAATCGCGGTCACCGGCGGAGCAGGTCAAATTGCTTATAGTATTTTATTTAGAATCGCAAGCGGAGACCTATTAGGTGCTCATCAGCCTATTGCCCTACATCTTCTGGATCTGCCAGAATGCATCGAGGCTTTAAAGGGGGTCGTTATGGAGCTTCGGGACTGTGCATTTCCTTTGCTCAAGGAGATTCGCATAGGATCGGATCCAATTGAGCTATTTGATGGGGTGGATTACGCCTTTCTCATCGGATCGAAACCGCGCGGTCCCGGTATGGAAAGGAAAGATCTACTAACAGATAATGGTAAAATCTTTATTAGTCAGGGTCAGGCTCTGGATCTCAAAGCGAGTAAAAACGCTCTTATCCTTGTTGTGGGTAATCCATGTAATACCAATTGCCTGATTGCGGCCTCATTTGCTCAGAGATTATCTGCTGCGCAATTTTTTTGTATGACGCGCCTAGATCAAAATAGAGCAGTAGCTTTTCTTGCGGAAAAAGCAGGTGTAGGGGTGGCAGAGGTGTCCAATGTCACGATTTGGGGCAATCATTCAGCCACCCAAGTGCCCGATGTTTTTCATGCGAGGATTAAAGGGTCTCCTGCTTTAGATGTCATTCAGGATCGCCAGTGGCTTAACGATATATTTATTCCTAAGGTGCAGAAACGGGGGGCTGAGGTGATTCAGGCACGGGGTAAATCCTCGGCTGCCTCGGCTGCTAATGCGGCGATCGATGCGATGCGCTCTTTAATTTTTCCTACACCTACCGGGCACTGGTTTTCTATGGGGTGTGTGTCTACAGCTAATCCTTATGGCATTGATCAGGATCTATTCTACTCTTTTCCGTGCACATCGAAAGGAGAGGGAAAGATTCAGGTTATCCCAGGCCTTACAATCGATCCGTTTATTCAGGATAGAATGAGGGTCACAGAAAAAGAGCTTCAAGAAGAAAGAAATCTTATTCAACATTTATTGCATTAGAAAAGGCGTTTTATGGCAGATGATGTGTTATTTCAAATTACGAAGGAACATCTAGAAACTGGACTGCGGGGCTTTCCTTGTGGGTATTGTACCACCTCGCATGTAGACCCGCAAAAAGGGCTTTTTTATGTGGGCAAGCCGATTGCAGACCTTGTAAGTCACTCAGCAGAAGAAGTGATTTATCTGCTTTATTTTGGTCATATCGGATCCGAGAAGCAGATCAAAACTTTTTTTCAAGAACTGCAGAAGAGAGCAACTCTTTCTGAGGCTGTTATTCAAGATATTGAAAAGCTGCCAAAGATCGGACATCCGATGCAGCTATTTTCAGCAGCTCTGCTGATTGCAGGGATGTATGAAGCAAAAAATGATTATAAAGAAGATTGTTTGAACCTCATTGCTAAGCTTCCTCATTTGGTGGCAGCAGTCATTAATTACCATGCCGGTTGGGGGCCTACCCCACAACCACAGAGCCATCTAGGCTATATCGAAAATTTTGTTTACATGTTGAGAGTCCCGGGAGGGAATCGAGCCCAGCTCATGGAAGCCTTTCATCTATTTTTTATTTTACATTTAGATCACGGTGGAGGAAATTTATCGACCTTCGTCGGTAAAGCTGTGGCTTCAGGGCTTGACGATCTCTATGGCTCTATCTGCTCTGCGATGTGCGCTCTTGCAGGACCAAGACATGGAAAAGCCAATCAAGATTGCTTAGAGTTCGTACAAAGTATGATTGCAGAAGTTGGGGCGAATGCCACAGAAAATCAGGTAGAGCAGGCAATTCGACATCGATTGGATACCGGGCTGTTAGTATTTGGATTTGGTCATGCAGTTCTCAGGGTAGAAGATCCGAGAGCTACCGTCCAATATGATTATGTGCAAAAACATTTCGCTGACCATCCTTTAGTGAAGATGGCTCTACTTTTGCGTAAAGCCGGAGTTAAGGTGTTATCTGAAAACCCTAAAATCACTTGTCCTTATCCGAATGTCGATGCTGTATCTGGTTCTATGCTTACTGCTGCAGGATTTACCTATCCTGTATACTATACTGTTCTTTTTGGTATGTCTCGCTCTATTGGGATTTCTATTCAAATCGTATATGAAAGAATTCTGGCAAGGTCAGGTAAGGGTACTCCTATTGTACGCCCAAAATATCTATTTAAAGAGAGAGAATAATCTAATTACAATTTACTAATTTTAAAAATACAATAAATTTTTAATATTGACTCTCATTAGAGAATTTAATATTTGTTATGTATTGTTTAATTTATTTATTTTGTGTGGTTTTTTTGATTATGGGTCATTTTTTTTCTTTTACTAAGAAAAGCCTATATTCTATTATATATCCATTGTTTTTATTTTCTAGTGAAATAGATGTTGATTCTAGTGATATTGTTTTTACTAACTATCTTGATGGTGTGTCAGAGATTGCTTGGAATGAGAATTCTCTAATAGTAGATAATATCGATGCTATCAAGGAATCACCTTCTTTATTTGCAAATACTGAGTTGCTGTTTTGGAAAGCAGAACAGAGTGGTCTTGGCGTTGTAATCAAGCATCAACAGGAAAGTGTTAGGGAAAGGGCAGAGGTAAAAAATCTAAAATTAAACGGCATCTTTGGGTCTAAGCTGGGGTTTGCTTATATTCTTGCCAAGGATGAATGGGATGTGGAGGGTAGATATAGTCGTTGTCAGACCAAAATCCACGAGGAACTAATAGAGGTTGTAAGCCGTGTAGAAAGCCCTTCTCTTGAGGATAGTAAAGAAGCCTCTTTACATCCAACATCCTCTTCCTGGAGTATGGAGCTACAAATGTCTGATCTAGAGATAGGTCGAGATCTTGCGCTATCGTCTCAGGTTTGTCTGCGTCCTCATCTTGGAATGCGCGGGGCGTGGATTTTGCAGAAGTATCATAGCACCAGTGCTGCAGAAGTAGATCGGAATAATCATTTTATTGGAATGGGAGCTCGTGTTGGCTGTGATTCGATATGGCAAATATATAAGGGTTTAAGTCTTTTTGGTGATGGGGCATTTAGTGTTCTTTCTGGGGTGTTTGATAGGCATGAAAAAAGGCTAGAAACCATCACTGCAATAGATTCTATAGATAACTCAGCTAGTCTTAATCGTATTGTTACCCTTGTAGATCTTTCTTGCGGGCTAAAGTACGATCTTTTATTTGCAAGCGAAAGATACAGTTTCGGCATGAAAATGGGGTATGAATATAATTACATCTTAAATCGATCTCAATTCATCCAGGTTATAGGGGGTGCTATGGACTCCCCGAATAGATACCAAAGGCCGCTGAGCCTTATGGGGTTAACTTGTCGAGTCCATCTGAACTTCTAAGAAAGATTTCATCAATATATTCAATGTCGTCTCTGCTGTAAAATAGACACCTGATTTTTTCATCTTATCTAATCCTAAAAAGAAATGCCGTGGTATGCTATTTTAAGCGTTCAGTTGATGAGGCTTTAGGAGAATGGGTATGGGCTGGCAAGAGATAGACAGGATGTTACATCGAGCATTTTCTTATTGCTTATCTAAGAGGAAATTCTTGTTCACTTTTTCCGTATTATCCCTTTCTGCCTGCTTTGTAAGCGGCTTCCGAGCTCTATCAGAGGGATCCGGTGAGTGGGTGCATTTAAGCTTTGCTTTTTTGCCCGTATTTGTGGTTGCCACTATGCTTATGGCTACAGGGATTGTATTAATTCGAGCTTATCATCATGAGATCAAGAAGATTTCCTTCTCTTTTCGAGATCTGACAAAAAAGTCGTGGGATT
Organism: Chlamydia trachomatis; assembly: GCA_945905275.1. Classification (GTDB taxonomy): domain Bacteria; phylum Chlamydiota; class Chlamydiia; order Chlamydiales; family Rhabdochlamydiaceae; genus VGMB01. Next base: position 6,119 of record CAMDPQ010000050.1, on the reverse strand, counting down.
TAATGATTTCCGTATCTTATCTAACGCTGCCTCTTTCTATGGCATATATCACTCTTTGGAGTGTGGTAGGCTTTTTTTATGTCCTTAAAGAGATTCCGGTAGTTGGGGATGTAATGAGTGTTCTACTCTGTTTTGTTCCCTTTTTGTTAGTATTCACGTTTATTCTTTTAGCTGTAGCTAATGCATGCGCTTTATTTTTTTTACCTCCGGTGATCGCTTTGCGTTCTGAATGCTGTTGGGAGATTTTCATGGATCGGTTCGCAGAGATTAAGGCCCGGGCTCTGACATATAGTGTTTTATTTCTGATTGCCCTAGTTCCTATATCTCTGGTAGTAGGCTTTCTTTTTCTTGCATCGTACATTACGGGCTCTGAGCCTATAAGTCCTCCACTTAGTTTTTCACGGTTTATGCAATCTCTTATCACATCGATTGCATTTAGTGCATTATGCACTCCAAGTGTTATCTTCTTCTTTAATTTTTCAGCAGAAAGTTACATCTGGATGAAGAAATCAAGTCAGGTGTCTATTCCATGAAAATCGCAGTCATTGGAGCTGGTTTATCCGGGATTGCTCTGTGTTATTATTTGCAGCAGACTTCAGGGGTGCAGGTGACCCTTTTTGATAAAGAGGGTATTGCCGCTGGCGCCTCAGGGGCTGCATCAGGATTGATGCATCCCTACGTAGGGGAAGAACTACGTAGGAGTCAAAGGGCGGATGAGGCTTTTGCGGCATCTAAGGATCTGCTCGAGGTTGCATCACAGCACTCAGGGGAGACAATTGCAGACTTTTCTGGTATTGAGAGAGTGGCTCAAAATCCAGATCAGCTACGTATTCTAAAAGAGCATATCATCCGTTATGGGGATATCTCCCATTTGGGTGGGCCTTCCTTTTTAATGCATATGGGCGCGACTGTTAATACAACTGGGTATTTACAGGCTCTCTGGAGAGTATGTGAGGCCATGGGGGCAAAATTCCAGAAGCAGGAGATTGCAAATCTTGAAGATCTTACAGGTTTTGATCAGAGGGTTGTGGCCTCAGGAGTGGGGATTTTTACTTTTGTAGAATTTTCTCAGTTTAGGCTCAGCACGGCAAGAGGGCAGTCCCTGATTACTAGATGGCCTGTCGATATCCCTTACCTTGAGAGAAGTCGGGTAGGTAAGGGATATCTTGCCTCTAGCTTCCAAAAGGATCGGATCTGTATGGGAGCTACCTTTGAAAAGGGTTCTTTTTCGAGTGTGCCCGATAGAGAGGCTGCAATCCGGGATTTAGGAGTAAAAATGCATGCTTTAATGCCTGAGCTTACCCTCGATCCAATCGAAGTAAAGGCTGGTGTAAGGGTGAGCTCGAGAGGGCATTATTTCCCTCTTATCGGCAATGTGAAGCCAGGGCTTTGGGTTATGGTAGGTCTTGGCTCTCGTGGGCTTTTATATCACGCTTTATTTTCCCGTATGCTTTGTAAGGCTATTATAGAGGGAGACGAAGAAGGGATTCCCTTAATCACCAAGCAACTACTTTCCAAGAACAAACAGTTGTCTTACAATCTGATTTAACCCCAAGCCAAGGAATAGGAAGGTGGATGGACGCTTTTTATTTTTAGGGACATCCGGATCTCTGGGTGTGCCTATCATCGGTTGTAAATGTTCTGTGTGCGTGTCTATAAGTCCACGGAATAAAAGAAGAAGATGCTCAGCGTTGATTGCGATTGGAGGTAAAAAGCTGCTGATTGATGCAGGGCCTGAGATTCGCCAACAGCTTTTAGATGCGGAAGTAGATGCGATCGATGGCGCCTTGATTACCCATGCTCACTATGATCATGTCGCAGGGATAGATGATCTTAAGGCGTTTACTTTTGCTCAGAAAAAAAAACTACCGATCTTACTTTCAAGACAAACATATGATGAGGTCACGTTTCGGAGTGCATATCTAATGGAAACAGTTAATAACAGAAAGCAAGGGATCCATTTTGATTTTCAGGTCCTTGATGATCTATCTGGCATAGCCTCTTTTGCAGGGCTTTCTATTCAGCCAATTTCTTATATCCAAGTGGGTATGCCTGTTACAGGATTTAAAATAGGAAACTTAGCTTATCTCTCCGATATCAAAGAATATACCCCTCAGCTCATTCAGTCTGTACTTGGGGTAGATGTTTTAATTGTAAGTGCTCTTCGATATACAGCATCTCCGATGCATCTTAGTGTCGATGAAGCCATTGCCTTAGCAAGAAAAATAGGGGCAAAACAAACCTATTTTACCCACATGTCCCATGAAATAGATTATACGAAGGGCTTAGCTCATTTGCCAGAGGGTATCGCCTTTGCTTATGATGGGCTTGCAATACCATTCTCTTACGATAAAGGAATTCCATGACAAATATAAAAAATGCCCCTGCTCCCATGCAAGGGTTTGATCTTCATAAAGTGAAAAAAGCGTTACTACTGGGTACTTATCGCTCAACTGCTGCAAAGGGGAAATGTCAAGAGTATCTCGAAGAATTACACAGGCTCTGTGAAACCTTTGGCATTCTCCAGACTCATCCGATTGCCTGTCCTATTAAGAAATTCGATGCCAGTACGTATCTTGGCTCAGGAAAAGTGGCAGAGCTTGCTCAATTACGAGAAGAGCTAGGTTATGAGCTGGTGATTTTAGATGATGAGATCTCCCCTCATCAACAACGTAATCTCGAAGCTGTATTTAAGTGTCCCGTTATAGATCGGACGGAGCTTATCATAGAAGTGTTTGCTCAACGGGCGCAAACAAGAGAGGCTAAGCTGCAGATCGAACTGGCTAAAATTAAATACCAAGTCCCAAGGCTACGCAGGTTATGGACCCACCTTTCTCGCCAATCTACCGGTGGGGGTGGTTTTTTAAAAGGGGAAGGGGAAAAGCAAATTGAGATCGACCGTCGTCTTTTACGTCGCAGGATTGATATTTTAAAAAAGGAAATCGAGGAGGTGGTGGCCCAGCGTCATACTCAGCGTCTAGCGCGGATGCGCTCAGGGATCCCTACGTTTGCCATCATAGGTTATACGAACGCAGGTAAGTCTACCCTGTTAAAAACGATGACTCACGCCGATGTTCTTGTCGAAGATAAGCTTTTTGCTACCTTGGATACAACAACCAGGAAATTTGTTTTACCCAATCGTCAAGAAATCCTTCTGATTGATACGGTAGGTTTTATTCGTAAGATTCCCCATACCCTGGTCGCATCCTTTAAAAGTACGTTGGAAGAGGCGATTCATACAGATATTTTAATTCATTTGATCGATGTAAGCCACCCCAATGCGGAAGAGCATGCTGAGGCTACTCTTGAGGTAGTAAAAGAACTTGGCGTGACAGGGCATCCGATTATTACAGTGCTCAATAAAGTCGATGCTTGTCAAGATCCTCTGATCATGACAAAGCTGCGGCTTAAATATCCCCATACCATTCCTATTTCAGCTCTCCATAGTACTGGTTTAGAAGAACTTGTAACAGTGATGATCGAAGAGCTTTCTCGCTTAAGAAAGGTGGTAAATTTGCGTATTCCTCAAAGTCAGTATGCTCTTGTTGCCGAACTTATGAAAGAGGGAAGGGTGATTTTTTCCGACTATGAGGATAATGATGTTCTCTTAAACATTGAAATCCCTGCAAGGCTGGAGTATAAAGTCGCTCCCTTTCTCTTTGATTCGGAATTATGACGAGCGGATGATGTTGTTCTCGATAAGAGGCCGTCGGGGATGAAATCCTCAGGCCCTTGGGGGATTCTCTTGAATCTAGCTTTTTATCCTGGCATACTCACTGCCCAATATATGCCAGGATATAAGAGATGTGAAAACATTTCAAGTAGTCACCTTAGGTTGTAGGACTAATCAGTATGAATCTCAGGCGTATACCGGTCAGCTGATAGGAATGGGTCTTAAGTCTGCCTTTAAGGGGGAAGTGGCCGATATTTATGTGGTTAATACCTGCGCTGTGACCGAATCAACAGACCCTTGTTGTAAGTGGCTATAAGGAAATTAATGAAGCTCCTCATGAAGGGGAGCCTGCTGTAAGGCTTGCAGACCTTGTTAGATAGCTCGATCAGATTCAGGGTGTCGAGCGCATTCGGATTTCTTCGATCGATCCAGATGAAGTAGATGATGATCTTCTTGATGCGGTCATTCAAGGTAAGCACACGTGCCACAGCTTCCATATTGTATTGCAGTCGGGATCCAATGTCGCAGTAAAAAGGATGAATCGTAAATATACCAGAGAGCTCTTTCTTTCTACCGTTGACAGCTTAAAGCAGGCATCACCTGATTTCAGCTTTACTACCGATGTGATCGTAGGTTTTTCTGGGCAGTCGAATCTGGATTTTACAGATACGTTAGAGGTGATGAAGCAGGTGCTCTTTGCCAAGGTCCATATGTTTGCTTATAGCCAAAGGCCAAGGACTAAAGCAGCGCTATTTACTGGAAAAGCCCCTTTACCTACGATCTAGGAAAGAAAAAGGCAGCTCTTAACCCTTGCTGAGCAGAGTGCATTTTCGTTAACAGAGGAATATGTCGGCCGTACGATGAAAGTGCTTATTGAAAATGAAGAGAAGCCTGGCTCGGGTGTATTTACAGGACATACAGAAAATTTCTTGTCTGGTCTTGTGCATCTGTCAGGTCTTACTTCGGATCAGATTATAGAAGTTATTTTAATGGAAAATACACCACACGCCCTTATTGGAAGGACAATGACATGAAAATTACTATTGCAGAGCCTCTACGACCCTTTTCCCACCAGCCTGGAGCCTCTTGCATCATCCCTCACTCGGGGTGGCAGTTGACTGCATTTCCTAGCTTGATTCAGCTGCGCCATCTTAAAGAGGCCGACAGTATAGATCTGCATCTATCTCTTAAAGGTCCTGTTACCGATTTTACGGTGCAGCAAGATTTAGAAGGAGGGCGTGTGACTATTTTTGGTGTAGCACAGCAAGGGTATTTTCGTTTTGTACTAAAACAAGAGGATCTAGGGCTCTGCTTCTATCTCGAAAAAATTCCAGTAGGGGGGATAACCCTTTCTATGGAGAGTGGATCTAGAGATGTCCAGGCGCCTGATATGATCTTGCTGAATCCTAGACCAGAGCCTACCTATCGTCGTCTTACTGAAAAACTATCTTTAGGGAATCATAAGAGCCAAGATTTTGCTGTCATACGTAAACGGGCACAGATGGCTGAAATTTTCCCTCATTGGCTGAAACTGGGTCAGATGATACCTCATGCTCCGACATCTGATGTATCTGGTGGAGTGATGCAGTTAATCAATGACTGTTCTTCTTGCCTTCAAAAGTCGGATGCTATGTCTGTCATAGAGGCTTTTAAACCTCTGTTTTTAGCTGGTTTTTCGAGCATCCTTTCCCCCCGCCTTATCGATGATGAGTACCAAGGGATTATCTCTTGCAATACCGTGCCTTCTCAGGCTTGCGCATTAGATCTGTTGTCGAAGGGAGCAGAGATCATTCGTGCTTTGTTTTTTACCGAAGAAGAAGACTGTTATTATATTTTGCCATGTCTTCCTTCAGAATTTCATTGCGGTCGCTTTATTGGCATTAAGACCCTCTCTGGGGATCAGCTTGATATCGCATGGTCAAAAAAACAGATCCGCAGCATCATTGTGCAGCCCATGGCGAGCAAAGAAATTTCTTTTTGTTTGCAGAAGAGTGTAGCTTGTTTTAGGTTGCGCACTTCTCTCTCAGATAAAGGGGTCATCTTAGCTGCTCATGATAGGATTACGTGCAAAGAGGGACAAACACTCTATCTCGATCGATTTCAGAAGTAAGAGGATCTCCTCTAGTTGAGTCACCCTTGTGTGGTGTAGTTTGGTGAAATGCACCTATTGCATGACTGTAAATTCTCTTGTAAGTATCGTAAAGGATTCGTTAAGATCTCTTTTTGTATGAAAAGGGGGTATCTATGTGTGTTGATATCTATGGGGGCGTTACTTATTTTCGGGATCGGATGCCAGCTTCGATCGGTTTGGTAGCTACCCAATCCTTTGTGATGACAGCATCCATTACTATGCTTACAGGTTCTGCACTACCGGTTGCGTTAGTTTCTGGTGGGGTCGCGGCTACTGCGACAGTTGTAGAATCGGTTGTGCGCGCCATCTTTGTTT
>CAMDPQ010000049.1 GCA_945905275.1 Chlamydia trachomatis | reverse complement strand
GGCGCCTGTGGTAATTGCAATCAAGACAATGCAGTACAGATATGGGTTTTTGCTCTGCTTACAAGCGGTGAGAAGGCGATTGATCTCTTCATAAGTTAGGAACCGATCGCGTCCAGGATTTTCTTTTAATTTTTTAAAATGCAAACAAGGGCTTTCAGAAAGCCATTTAAGTTCTCTTACTGCATAGCTGAAAAGGGAGGAAAGGCTTGCTAGGTAACGATTGACTGTGCTGGGAGTGCATTTTGTGCCTTTTGGAGTGGGCTTTTCAAGAAGAAGCAATCGTTCTATGCCCATTAGCTCTGAAGTTAGATGGACAATAGCATATCTCCCACGGCGAGTCTTCCAATATTCAAGATGCCTTAGAGTGTCTTTAGAAGAGCGATGGTGTTGTAGCGCTCCATTAGAAATGAAGCGATCAAGGAGTTCGGAAAAAGTATGCTTTTTTCTGTATTGATCAAATTTGAACTCGCCACGCTTAATTTGGCGTTTAGTCTCTTTTTCCCAATCCTCGGCTTCTTCCTTGCGGTCGAAGGTCTTGCAAATGGGGGGATGCTTTTCGATGCGAACTACTGCTCGCCAGGAATGTCCCTTTTTTAAACGTCTTTTGTAAACTGACATGAATCCACCTTTCCAATAATCAATTGTTATTGATTTAGGTCGGGTGGTTTCTGACCGACTGGTTAAAACTGTTTTTTAGTGCACCGTTTTTGCACCGTTTGGCTTATTTTCCTCTAACTTCCGTTCTTTTATCGCATTTGTTCCTCATCTATCTTCTATGGAATCAATGAGTTAAAAAAATGGGGCAACCTGGACTTGAACCAGGGACCGACGGGTTATGAGTCCGTTGCTCTAACCAACTGAGCTATTGCCCCATGAAAGAACGCAATATTACCGACAACTCTTTCGTAACGCAAGTGTTTTTTTAGAAATCTAAGGAAGCTCTGCATTCTGAAATGCTTGTTTTAAGAGGTCTTGGATCACTTGGAGCTGGTAGTTAGTGTAGTGCTCTCGGGTGGGATGATCCCAAACAGTATGGGGCCAAGCAGGGTCTTTTCGATACCTTGCGACAATGTGAATATGCAGCTGTGGGGTTTTATTCCCAATTGCCGCGACATTGATCTGGTCGGGTGAAAAAAGATCCCATAGAATTTGTTGGGCAAGAGATATTTCTTGATATAACAGCAATTGCTCTTCTGCAGGTAAATCAATGATTTTTTGGATGCCTGGTTTTTGAGGAATTAATAGGATCCAGGGGTAATGGACTTCATCCTCTAATAACACCTTAGACAGAGAGAGATCTATGATCGCATGTTTCTTAGAGAAATTAGGGTGTAGTATAAAGCTCATAGATGGAAATTTTCTAAAAAAAAGTGGGGCTGATCTTCTTTGTAACATAGGATGTTCTCTATCGTACGTCCTTCTTGAATCCGGTCTGCCATAATACCCGTGCGTGTGATGAGCGCGGAGGATATTCCAAATTGGTTGGCGCCTCGGATATCGGTTTCAGGGGTGTCACCAATCATTAGGATCTCTTGGGGTGACATGATTTTGTACTTTTGGAATGCATCGAATGCTTGAGAAAAAGCCTGACGAAAAGGTTTGCCGATATAATAGACGGCGCCATCAAGCTCTCTGTAGCGTTTGGCTAGACTTCCCTGACGGACTACTGCCTTAGGAGGGCTGCCTTCATGGGCATGTAAGTCTGGATTAGCACAGAGCATCGGTAGTTTGCTTGCTAGGCACTGTAGTATTGGCTTTTCAAAAACGCTGACATCGATTTGATCAATCCCGTTGATTTGAGGGGTCGATACGTAAATAAATTCGGCCTCAGAGATAATAGATGTCTCAGTAAATGGAGTGTTTTCGAAAATTTCATGATGGATGCTCCGGCCGGGATAGGGGCCTCCCAGTACAAAATATTTACCTGATGAAGTCGGAAAAGGAAAGTTATTGGTAAGGGCATGTTGTCTTGTGAGCTCCCCAGAAGTCAGGAGGAAATGAAAATGCATTCCTTCATACAGTCCATGACGGCTTAGCTTACTGACTTCAGAAGAAGAAATCCTCGTTGCATTAGAGAGGATCCCTACCACTTTGCCTGCATCGACAAGAGCTTTCATCGCCTCCTTAGCATCAGGGAATAATCCGGCTTCGTTACCCATCCAGAACACACCGTAAGCATCTAAAAGGATGCCTTTAAAATCCGAGGCTATATCTAGCAGGGGTCTATATTGGATGGGATAACACATGCGTATACCGATTGTATGTATTTCCTCTTAGTTTAGAGGCTTTAACGAATCATTTCTAGCTAATCTCTATAAAATATCGGCTCAAATAGGGACTTCTGTAAATTTTAAAAAATCAATTTGCGATTTTTTTTCTGATGCGGTAGCCTCAAAAAACAATATGTATTTTTTTAGCAGTTTATGTGGCTAGAAAAGTAGCAGTTACATAGATCAATGAAATTTTAACGAGCTCTTATAATGAAGCGAAATTCGATAAAAGCATTACTTGTTTTTTTTACCTCTTTTACGGGCTGTCTTTCTCTGCTGGCTGACATCGAGTCTGAGAATATCGAGACTCATTTGGAATCTGTGTCTAGCGAATTCGATTCCAGTGCCTTGACATATGTCACCAATGAGTTGCTGACGCGAACAGATAGTTTGCCATCTGATGAAATGCAAGATGCAACAGATCCTTATCTCGAGGGGTATATTCAGGCGCTGGTTGATATGCATTTTTATGAATATCGTGTGATTATAACTGTTAAAAATCACCATGTCTTTCTCTCTAATCTCCCTACTAATGAGCTGATTGCCAACGCTATTGTCTCTTTTGTTGGGGATTTGCCTGGGGTTAAATCTGTCGAGGTTCAAGATCTGACAGAAGAAGAAAAAAAGGAAAAGGAAAAATATACAGAACAACCTAGGGTGAACGGGATCTGGTTTCCTCAGTCCACAATTGTGTTTCAGCCTCTTATTGCAGATCCTAGAGAGCCCTACTATTATGCAGCCTATCGGTATGGAGATAAAGTAGTCGGTAAACAAGCCGCCGCAGTGGCTCTTGGAGATGACTTCCCCTTTTTTCGCTGGAGAGATGTACTGCGATGGCATGGAGATATGCAAATAGGTATTCAAGGGGGAGTCTGGGCTGTATTCAATTACTGGCATATTCAAAATAAACCAGACCATGAATCTTGTGAGCTCGTCAATGCCGATTATTTTTTTGGCATTCCTTTAACTTATGCTGTCGATCGATGGGCTTTTCGTCTACGTGTGTATCATATTTCTAGTCACTTAGGAGATGAGTTTTTAGTCAATAATCCAGAGTATTATGATGATAGGGTGAATCCCAGTTTTGAAGCGCTTGATTTTACCACATCCTATCAGTTTTCAGGCCATTTGCGCGCCTATGGTGGACCTGGCGTGATTCTGCATAGTGACTCCTCTTTTCCTATGAAAACCTTGTACATTAAGTATGGGGCTGAGGTACACGTGCTTGGTAAAAAGCTCCATTACCATAAACTATATGGAACCCCATTTTTAGCTCTACATTTTGAAAACTGGCAGGTCAGAGATTGGAATTTAGATCTGTTTGTCAAATTGGGATATGAGTTATCTAAACTCCAAGGGATTGGTCGTAAAATGCGAATCTATATTGACTATCACCATGGATATTCCTATGAAGGTCAATTTTTCCTACGCAAGACTCAATATGGAGAGCTCGGACTATCCTGGGGCTTCTAATCAAGACTGTATAGATTTGACTCTATATTGCGTAGCTTGCAGTATAGAGTCGGTTCAACGATCTCTAGGGTTTTATGATTACAAATCCTTCGTTACAAATGGGGCCTCTGGGTCCAATATCTAGGTTGCCTGTGAAAAACCTCCTGTAGACCTTTAATCCCTGGTTTGCAGTTTGAATGCAGAAAAAACAGTTGCTAACCCATTCTGATCCAACGATAGTCCCTGATTTGAGATTGCATTGAAATCGAGAGCTGACCTTCTCTTTCCAATAGTCAACACTTCCAAATAATAAAACAGGGGTAGCGGCTGTTGATCCTACTTTTCTTCTAACCTCTTCTAGAGTGTATTCAAAATCTGTCCCGATACCACCCTGTAGAAAGATCGGAAAATCCAGATTAAATTCAGCCTGCCGTTCTACCAAACGATCTAAACGGTAGGTCATCTTAATATCTACATAAGGATTTTGCCTTTGCTCTTCGATCACCGAGTTGTCTTTATGTCGAAAATCTACGATGTTTGCACAAGAAAGTAGTTTTAGTTTTTTCGCCACTTGATTGGCCAGTTCCATGACTCCAGGTCCTCCTCCTGTAATTAAAGCAATCGGTGTATCTTCATTAAGCAAAGCATGTCTAACCTCTTTTTTCATCTCCTGTAAACCCTGCAGCAATAGGGTTAGCTCAAATTCAAAATTGCCTGGAATTTTATGAGACCCATAGACCCCAAATGAGGTGGACTTAATAAATGCATCTACCAGATGTAGGGGAGTGAACATTCCTGTATCTTTATCAGGCTTAGGAACATATTCAAGGATTGTGTTACTTGTTTTATCGACCCAATAGGTGGGAATAGCAAATTTAGCCAGGTCATGAAGCATAGATCTGTCTTCATGTGAAAAGAAATCACCACCAGTAAAAGAGGGGTTCTGAAAATAAATCCCCTTTAAACTGCTTTGTATTTGGTCGCTGAGCAGCAATTTTTTGAGTAGTGGGGAAGGAAAGTATCTACAGAATAAGACTCCCTGGGATGTGATCAGACCGTCTTGGATGGCTTTAAGGAAGGGGTAGGATGGTTGTTGTTCGATATATCTAGCTACCATATGAGCTTGTCTTTCTGGATGGTAAATAAGACCGGGGAATTCGTGTTGATGTGTCTCTCTGGTAATCCAGTTTTGTGGTTTTAAATCGAGCAATTGTGCGCCCTTTACTATGAATACCGAACATTTATGATATTGTGGCTGTGGAGCGGTATCAAATGCTTTAAAGAGAATGTCTGGATTTTCAAGATGCTTCTGTATTTGATCTCGATCGCTAAAAAACACATGTTCTCTATGAGCCTCTAATGTAAAAAATTCAATCGGGATCCTTGTAATTTCTGTATCAGAATTACCAAAGAGTTCATAGACATCTCCTGATGCTGCTGTATCTGGTTCCAGGATCGATGCTGAGGTGTGCTCGTATCCCTTCGGCAGAAGGTCACTGACAACTCTTCCAAAAGCGGTTCTAATATGCAGTGGTTGTGTTTTAACAAGCAAAATGTCATCGGATACGGCTTGCCGTGGGGCGTGTTTTTGCCATTGTTGATGGAGTTGGAGTATTTGACGTACTTGGAATTTTGGATCTTTTAATGCCTTTCCTAGTGTAGGAAGAAATCCTTGAATCATCTGGTCGTAACAGAGGGTTCCTTCTAATAAATTTAAAAAAGCCACGGTGCGACCGTTAATTTTTTCAAGAAGAAGGTCAGAACTATCTTGAGAATCTCCTAAAAACAATAGAGGGTTTCCTAGACGATCTCTTCGGTTAAACATCCGACTTAGGTAGTCAGGATCTCGGACTTTTCTGTCTGGATCAGCAGCAAATAGTTTACCTATATAAGAGCCAATTGCTAGATAATCAAGCATCTGGGCAGCAATTGGTGATCGAGCCCATAGATCTATTTTAATGTTAACTACGAAAGTTTTTGTATCTATGTCATAGGCTAGACCAATCCCATCTAATCCGATTTGGGCAAGCGTGCTCTTAATATTAAAAAATATCAGGCTATCGGGAATATAAAACCCCCGGAATGCTGGAGAAATGTGCTCAATACGTACTTCAACAACAGCGTGCCGCTCCGCTAATCTATGATAACTTGTAATTTTGCCATCCGGTGTTACTAAGTCGTATATATCTGAAATAAGATAGCTTTCCATATAGCCTGTTTTTCTAAGGTTGTTTTTTTACTTTACCTTATGCAATTACCGTTAAAAAACAAAGGAGCAATATCCTGTGGAAAGAATGTTGATAACCATCCGATTTCCGTATGAAAATCGTGTATTTTTTTCCTAGTCTTTTTATTTTATTTTCTTTTTTTTTAGATGACATCTGTCTTAAGCGATTGGTTTTAAGTGATTTAGTTTTGCAGTAATTCAAGAAATAAACCATAGAAAATGGATGTGGAAAGTCTGGGTAAAAACTGTTGATAACTCACTTATTTTTAGAAGGAAAGTATGTAAAAAAGGTCAAGAAAAAATCCTGGGAATAGGGTCTTGGCGGGGTGTACATAGAGAGATTTTTTTATGGATTACGGGGTTGAATGGGATGCATTGGGTATGGCCTTATTGACTTTTGCTATACCATCTTGTGGACATAAAAGCAGGAGCCGGGGTATGGCTTGGACTTGTGATAAAAGGTGAGGAGATCTTGTTATGTGAACAGCTGAGATTCTTTTACTAAATCTTGGCTAGAGTTGGGGAGAAAGAGCCTCATGATAGCAATGAGTGGTGTCGTTTAGGGGGCAGGATTTATCGAACAAGTTAACAAACCGTTGTGTTTGTGGAGAAGGCTCCATAATAGAACCTGAGGAATCTCCTGTTAGTAGAGTATAGCATTCATGAGAGATTGTTCAATGCAGACATTTTTACGATTCCATAGTCTCGAGTGACGTCTTTCAAGATATGATTTTTACTGGAGTATTAAGATCGATCACAATAGAATGCAAAAGCTTGATTTTTCAGGAAAGTAAAAAGGGGGTTTTATGCTGATTCATCGTAGTTTTGGAACCCATAATGGGACATTCCATGCTGATGAGGTAACTGCTTGTGCGCTTTTTTTACTTTTTGATCTAATAGATCGAGATAAGATTATTAGAACAAGAGATCTCGCTCTGTTAGATACATGTGAATATGTCTGTGATGTAGGTGGTGAATATAAGCCCTCGCACAATAAATTCGATCACCATCAAGCCTCATACCGAGGAGATTTCAGTAGTGCAGGTATGGTTTGGCTTCATTTTAAAGCGCAAAAGGTAATTTCTGATGAGGTGTATCAATACTTGAATCGGATGCTCATTATAGGGGTTGATGCTCATGATAACGGAAAAGGGGAATCGGAGAATGGGGTCTGTACCTTTTCTAATGTGATCAGTAATTTTGTCCCTGTTCAATATGACGCTAACTCTGATGAGCAAAATGAGGCTTTTTTTCATGCAGTGACCTTTACCTTGGGTCATCTGCAGAGGCATCTGGAAAGATTTCATTATGTTAATCAATGTAAGCAGAAAGTGATTGAAGCTATGAGGGTGGAAAAAGATTATCTTTATTTTGATCAGCCGCTACCATGGATTGATGCCTTTTTTGAAAATGGAGGGGAGAAACATCATGCTGTATTTGTTTTGATGCCTTCAGGGACTCATTGGAAGTTGAGGGGTATTCCTCCTTTTAGCAATGATCGAATGAAGGTGAGAGTTCCTCTGCCTGAAGCTTGGGCAGGGCTGCTCGATGATGATTTAGAAAAGGTTTCAGGTATTCCTGGTGCGATTTTTTGTCATAAGGGCCGGTTTATTTCAGTATGGAAGACAAAAGAGAGTGCTTTGTCTGCATTAGAATATGCCTTAGGAAGGAGGGCTCAATGACGACGGTATTTGCAAAAATTGTTAGTGGGGAGCTGCCCTGTCAGAAGGTTTTTGAAAATGAGAGAATTTTGGCTTTTAAGGATATCTACCCACAAGCTCCTGTTCATCTTTTGATTATCCCTAAAAAAGAAATACCAAACCTTCAATCGGTCCAGGCAGAAGATCTTCCTTTAATTACTGAAATCATTCTCGTGGCGCAAAAACTGGCCGCAGAGTTTAATATAGACCAGGATGGCTACCGATTAATAACGAATAATGGTCCTGATGCAGGACAGATCGTAGACCATTTGCATTTTCATTTAATCGGCGGTAAAAAACTCGGACATTTTAGTATTGGTTGAGTTTTTTCTTTCTTCTTTTCTGTTTTTAGTGTCTATAATGAAGTATATATCAATATATACTGTTGTTACATGTCCATCAATAAACTATTTTATGCAATGGTCATTAGTTTTTCCACTGCGCTGTATGCGGGTTTCAGTGAGCAGCAGGCTTTAAGAAGGATTGATGATCATCTACTGCTCAAAGATTATCATTCAGCTGTCGAGGAAGGGAAATCCTTTGCGGATGTGTATCCCACTTCTCAAGCGCTTAAAATTGCCTATATTAAATCACTTTGTGCGATAGGTGATGAAAACGAGTCATTCATAGAATTTAAAAAGCTCAGTGAACTAATCGGTGGTAACGCTTCCGACCGATATCTTTTTGAAAGCCTTGCTTGGGGTGTGTTAAATAAAGGGGAAGAGTCCTCTCTATTAACCATTCGTTTATATTCCCTTCTGGGTGCAGCCTTTACGCAAGATGCCAGAGCTATCCCTGTTTTGCTTAAAGAGCTCAGAAGTTCTAATGCTATTTTACGCTCGCTGGCTGTGAAGATTGCCTCTAGTTACGGAGATGCTCCCTTGCAAGAGGCTTTATTAAAGATGCTCAGGCAAGAAAAGGTTTGGTATGTAAAATTAGAGGTCATACAGGCGATTGGAAGGTTGGGCTTGTCACGAGCTATTCCTCTTCTGAAAGAGATTGTAGCCAGTTCTAGAACCTTAACTGAAGAAAAGGCCGCGTCCTTAATTGCTTTAGTGAGTATGTATGATAATCTAGAAGACGTGGAATTTTTGACTCTGATTCGTAGTAATCGAGCTGGTTTGAGAGAGCTGGCTTGTGATTTAGTGGCTCATTTGGGAAAAACGGATAAAAGTTCACATATGATTTCTTTGTTGGGAGATCCTTGTCCCACCGTTAGAATGGCTGCTTTAAATACTCTCGGCCTTCTTGGGCAGCAGAATATCGATGGCGTTGATCTCAGAGGGATGGTTGCGAATCTACTCGATGATCCAAGTCCGCCTGTCGCCATCACAGCTGCTTGGCTATCGACGGTATTTCATTGGCCGGAAGGTTGTGCGAATCTTGCAAGGTGGATAAAGCAAGATAATACAGAATGGAAGAGGATGGCTTCTGCCGCACTTGCCTCTTCAGGTTCTTATGGATCCTCTCATAGCTTGCAGATTTTGCAAGGGGAGCAAGATCCCTTTGTAAGGGCAAACCTATCTCTTGGTTTAATAGGGCAGAGGCTGGGAGTTGATCAAGCATCGAAGATTCTATTTGATTTTCTGATTCACCATGGTCATGACCTGTGGATGTGGGATTCGCAATATAATTCTTTATTTAAAAGCTTAGCGCCGAGTCGAGTTAGGCATATCGATCAGATTCCTCGGTATCCCTCAGTCGTCGATCAGCATGTCAAATTAGATCTCTTATCTGTTTTACATGTCATTGGGCATCCTCGGGCGCTCGATGTGGTTAAAAGCTTTTTAAATCATCAGGATTGGGGTGTAAGCGCTAGCGCTGCATCAACACTTTTACAAGAAGGAGATGATCAGTCTCTTGTCCTCGTTCGAGAGTTGCTCTCAGATTCTGATGAAAAAATACGTGTGCAGGCAGCTCTTATGCTCGCTATGATGGGAAGTGATCCGGAAGCTGTGCAAACTTTGGAAGAGGCTTACTTTAAAGTAGATCGAGAAATGAAGATGTATATCATTGAGGCGTTGGGTCGGATTGGAGATCAGCGTTCTATTTCTTTTTTATTTGGAGTCCTTCAGGATCCTTTTCAGGTGTTGCGTGTTGTGGCAGCTTCTGCTTTAATTCAATGCATTTATCACTGAAATAGGTTTTTGTTATGTTTGATGGAATAGTCAAAAAAGTGCAGCAATCTCTCGGTCGCGATAAGATCGATGGATGGCTTATTTATGATTTTCAACGACGAAATGGACTGGCTATTAAGTTTCTTGCAATCGATCAGTCTGCACATCTGACACGACGACTGTTTTATTGGATTCCTGCGATTGGTCCGCCGATCAAGATTGTGCATAAGATTGAGCCTTATTTTCTAGATGCTTGGCCTGGTGAGCGATGGACATACGGTAGTGGGCAAGAATTAGGCCAGTTGTTAGGGGATGTCCTTTTAGGATCTAATAAGGTAGCGATGGAATATTCTCCGAGTTGCGCGATACCTGATTTATCTCTTGTCGATGCAGGCATCGTGGATGTAGTTCGTTCTTTTCATTGTGAGGTCGTTTCGTCTGCTGAATTAATCCAGTGCTTTACCTGTGTATTAGATGCAGCACAGTTAGCTTCACATCAAGCTGCAGCTAAGGTATTAGAGCAAATTGTCGCTGATGTTTGGCAGTTAATTTCTTTTCGATTACAACATAATCAACCCATTTCAGAGTATGAGGTGCAGCAGTTCATTAAATCGTCATTTGCTCTGTTAGGGTGCGAGTCAGACGGAGATCCTATTTGTGCGGTTAATGCTCATAGCAGTGATCCTCATTACACTCCTACCCGAGAGTGTCATGATTTTATTTCTAAGGGGGATTTCATATTAATCGATCTATGGTGTAAACAAAAACTCCCTCATTCTGTCTATGCAGATATAACACGAGTGGCTGTAGCTAGTTCCCAGGCCACAGAGAGGCAGAAGACGATCTTTGAGGTGGTCCGTAAGGCTCAGCAAGAAACTACGATGTTTATAAAGCAGTCCTTCTTGTTGAAGCAGCCTGTAAGAGGTTGTGATGCCGATCAAGTAGCTCGACAAGTAGTTAATGCTGCAGGATATGGTCGTTATTTTATTCATCGGACGGGTCATAATATTTACACCGAAGCTCATGGTCCTGGTGCTCACTTAGATAGTATCGAGACTTGCGATGAAAGGTTGCTCATTCCTAGGACTTGTTTTTCTGTGGAGCCAGGCATTTATCTTCCTGGTGAATTTGGAGTCAGGCTTGAATATGATGTGTATATTTCTCAGGACGGTGTGATCGAAATTACAGGAGGCGTGCAGGAGGTTATTGCGTTGTTGCTCCAGGAAGAAGGTTCAGTCTGCTCGCTTGTTTTGCAGGGCCCTCATGTAGAATTCTAAAGATTTTTTTTTGATTAGATCAACCATGCTCGTAAGTCCATTAGAGCGTCCTAGAGAGAGGCTGTTCTGTAGCTCTAGCTTATTGATAAAAACAGGGGGCATTTTGATAACTTGCTCTGGGGTGAGTCCACTGTAGAATTGTGTGGCTATCCAAGCAAGGCCAGCTGATATCAAGGCTTTCGAGTAAGCCTCAAAATATAATGTGCCGTTTTCTGCTTCAGAAGCATGTAAGTAAACTATACTCTGGCATCCACTTACGAGGTTTGATTCTGTGTGATGACACGATGCTAGTGGGGTTGATTGCATCCCAAGTTCAATTATTCTTTTGTATTTTTCTTGCGCATCCGTCATGCTTATAAACAGATTTGTCACAACCTCTTGCGAAGGAGTGAGGGGTGAGTATGTGTGTTTGTCTGTTTGATTGCTCATGCGCCCATCTTGTTTTTAATGATTTTAAGTTATAGGTCCTCTCCGGTCAAGTCATTTGTAGTCTGGTGATTTAAAAATTTCATTTTACGGGTTATTCGATTTGCATAAAAGCGATTGACATTAAACAGTCAAATCTTGTTTTATTATTCAAGTTTTAAGTAAAAAGATAAGCGAACCTATATGCCAAAAGAAGATACGATTAAGATAGATGGTACCATTGAAGAACTCTTGCCTAACATGCACTTTCGGGTAGTTCTGCAGAACGGAATGAATGTAATCGCCCACTTATGTGGGAAGATGCGTATGAGAAATATTCGAGTGTTAGTTGGGGATGTGGTTACTGTGGAAATGTCTCCTTATGACCTTTCCAAG
Organism: Chlamydia trachomatis; assembly: GCA_945905275.1. Taxonomy (GTDB): domain Bacteria; phylum Chlamydiota; class Chlamydiia; order Chlamydiales; family Rhabdochlamydiaceae; genus VGMB01. The sequence continues at coordinate 3,388 of CAMDPQ010000049.1, read as the reverse complement.
GCGCGAATTATTTACCGTCAACGGTAGAACCTTATTTATTCCTCAAAAAATAAATAGAGAAAGCGATTGCTGTTGATTTAAATTTACTGCGCAGAATAAGCTTATAAGCTTTCGACTTAAAACTAGGTGTTAGCCTTACTTTAAAGCGCCCAGATAGCTCAGTGGTAGAGCACTTGCATGGTAAGCAAGCGGTCGTAGGTTCGATTCCTATTTTGGGCAAAAAACAAGTTCAAAAATACGTTTAAACAAACTTATTTATACTGGATCCAACCGGAGGATGAAATCATGGCAAAAGAAGCATTTCAGAGAAATAAGCCGCACGTTAACATCGGCACGATTGGTCACGTTGACCATGGTAAAACTTCGTTAACAGCAGCTATCACTAAGGTGTTGGCAGAGACAGGTGGAGCGAAGTTTAGAGATTACGCTTCTATCGATAATACGCCTGAAGAGAAGGCTCGTGGTATCACGATTAACTCAACACATGTTGAGTATGAGACTGCAGGTCGGCACTATGCTCACGTGGACTGTCCAGGTCACGCTGACTATGTTAAAAATATGATTACCGGTGCAGCCCAAATGGACGGAGCTATTCTCGTAGTTGCTGCAACTGACGGAGCAATGCCTCAAACTAAAGAACACGTTCTTCTTGCTCGCCAGGTAGGTGTTCCTGCGATCGTGGTATTCTTAAATAAAATGGACATGATTGGTAAAGGTGATGAAGAGTTAGTTGATCTGGTAGAGATGGAGCTTCAGGAGCTTTTAGCTGCAAAAGGTTATAATGATGTTCCGATTATTAGAGGGTCTGCTCTGAAAGCGTTAGAGGGAGAGCCTCAGTATGTGGAGAGTATTAGGCAGTTAATGGCGAGTGTTGATGCGAATATTCCTACGCCTACACGTGAAGTGGATAAGCCGTTCCTTATGCCTATTGAAGATGTATTCTCTATTTCGGGTCGTGGTACTGTTGCTACAGGTCGTGTAGAGAGAGGGATTGTAAAAGTTAATGATAAACTACAACTAGTCGGAATTAATAATACAAGAGAGACAGTTGCAACAGGCCTGGAAATGTTCAATAAGCTTCTTGATGAAGCTCGTGCTGGTGAAAACGTCGGTGTTTTGCTGCGTGGTGTAGATAAGAAAGATATTGAACGTGGTATGGTTCTTGCGGCTCCTAATACATGTAAGCCTCATACGAAGTTTAAAGGAACTGTGTACGTCCTAACAAAAGAAGAAGGTGGTCGTCATAAGCCATTCTTTACAGGATATAGACCTCAGTTTTACTTCCGTACTACAGACGTAACAGGAACAGTAACTCTTCCAGAGGGGACTGAGATGGTTATGCCTGGCGATAACATCGAATTTACAGCTGAGCTGATTAGCCCGATTGCGATGGAAGAAGGAATGAGATTTGCTATCCGTGAAGGCGGCAAAACTATTGGAGCGGGAACTGTATCCAAAATCATTCAATAATACTTAGATTTTAAGTGTAAAAATTGGTAGACTCTTCGCTAAAAAGAGTCTACCAAGATTTTTATAGCTGGTTAATTTTGTATTATGGGTGTGTAGCTCAGCTGGTAGAGCAGCGATCTCCAAAGTCGCCGGTCGGGGGTTCGAATCCCTCCGCACTCGATAAAAAAAGCAAGCTGCGAAAGTTAAAAAATATGAGCATTATGGACTTAAAATTAAGTGAGACTTCTTCTGGTGGTGAGCCAGCTGACTCTTCAAGTAATCTAGCGCGAAAATCACTTTTTGTTTTTCTTTATGAGGTGAAAGAAGAATTGAAGAAAGTAAGTTGGACTTCGAAAGAAGATTTGACATTTTCTACAAAGATCGTGCTGCTTTCTACGTTTGTTTTAGGTTTTAGTATTTATCTGGTAGATCTCTCTGTTAGGGGTTTATTGGAGATGATAAAAACAAGTGTTCATGTTATTTTCGGCTAACTACGAAAGGGGACCCATGCATAAGTGGTATGTGATTCAAGTTATTTCTGGGCAGGAAAAAAAAATTAAAAAGGCGCTCGAAGATCACAGAGAATCTAAGGGGATGGCCGAGCTTGTTGAAGATATATTGGTGCCTACAGAAAATGTAGCTGAGGTAAAGAAGGGTCAACAAAAGATCTGTGAAAAAAAAATGTGGCCTGGATATATCCTAGTTAAGCTCACATTAACAGATGATTCGTGGATGTACGTTAAAAATACCAACGGTGTTCTCGATTTTCTAGGGGGGGAGAAGCCTACTCCACTGCTTCAAAGTGAGGTTGATGCGATATTAAACGACCTCGAAGAAAAGAAAAAAGGTGTCGTTCAAAAGCACAATATTGCAATTGGCGACAAGGTCAAGATTAATGACGGTGTATTTGTGAACTTTATTGGTACTGTAATAGAAGTGTTCCATGAAAAAGGAAGGCTCAGCGTTATGGTATCGATCTTCGGAAGAGAGACACGCGTCGATGACCTGGAGTTTTGGCAGGTAGAGCAAGCTCCTGTTGAAACATAAGTGTTACAAAGATTTTTTGATTGTATTTTAAGGAATAAAAATGGCAAAAAAACTCGTTAAAATCATCAAACTGCAGATCCCTGCAGGAAAAGCCAACCCAGCGCCTCCTATAGGTCCAGCCTTAGGTGGAGCCGGTGTAAACATTATGGCTTTTTGTAAAGAGTTTAATGCTAAAACACAAGATAGAATAGGTGATATTTTACCTGTTGTAATCTCTGTTTTTGCAGATAAATCCTTTACGTTTATTACTAAACAACCTCCTACTTCACGCTTAATTTTAAAAGAGCTTGGAATAGAGTCGGGTTCCAAAGTACCCAACAGAGACAAAGTCGGTAAGCTGACTCGTACTCAAGTAAGAAAGATTGCAAAATCTAAATCTTCTGATATGCGAATCAATTCCGAAGAGGCTGCAATGCAGCTTGTCATGGGTACTGCCCGCTCCATGGGAGTGGATATAATCGAAGGCTAAAAATAATATGACGCATCACAGCAAAAGATTTCGGGAGATAGCAAAGCTGGTACATTCAAATAAGAGTTATACCGTTGCAGAAGCTATCGAAGTGTTGAAAAAATGTCCACAGGTCAAATTTGACCAGTCAGTGGAAGTTGCTCTGAAAACTGGCATAGATTCGTCGAAGTCAGATCAGCAGGTGCGCGGAACTGTATCATTACCGAACGGTACAGGGAAGAAAATGATTCTCGTTGTTTTTGCAAGGGGAGAGAAAATCAAGGAAGCATTAGATGCTGGCGCTGATTTTGCCGGAAATGAAGAACTTCTGGAGAAAGTGAAGGGCGGATGGGTAGACTTTAGTGCAATCATATCTACACCAGATATGATGCGTGAAGTGGGTAAGTTGGGTAAGATTTTAGGTCCACGTGGTCTTATGCCGAC
>CAMDPQ010000048.1 GCA_945905275.1 Chlamydia trachomatis | reverse complement strand
AAACGGGAAAATCCTTCTTGGCGGCTTCCAGAAGAAGGTTTATTTCGTCCAAAAGATCGATGCGCAATAGGTTGAGGCTTAATCGAAAGGTCTGGTTCAAATCCGGGAACCACTAATTTAGGCAGTTGTTTTTTCAGCAGCTTTTCAATATCTGCTAAAAACTCCAGTTCATCAACACATACTAGGGAGACTGCTTCTCCGTCGTGACCCGCCCTACCTGTTCTTCCTATTCTATGCACATAATCTTCCGCTACATTAGGCAGCTCAAAATTCACAACAAACGGAAGCTGATCGATATCAAGTCCCCGTGCAGCAATATCTGTTGCTACAAGCACTCTAATCGCCCCTTGCTTAAACTCACTCAAAGCCCGTGTTCTAGCCCCCTGACTTTTATTGCCATGGATCGCAGCCGCAGCAATACCATCATTGATTAAATCCTGGGTTAGTTTATTAGCGCCATGCTTAGTTCGCGTAAAAACAAGAACCTGGGTTAATTTCTTAGAGCGAATAATATGAGATAACAGTTTGCGCTTATCTGACTGATTCACAGGATGTATGGTTTGACTAATCCCTTCTGCTGTAGAGTTCTGCTTAGTTACTTGGATCATTTGAGGGGATTGTAACAGCCCATCTGCAAGTTTTTTAATATCCTGAGAAAAGGTCGCAGAAAACAATAAATTTTGACGTGTTTGAGGAAGCATGGTGAGTATTTTTTTGATATCACGAATAAAGCCCATGTCAAGCATACGATCAGCTTCATCAAGCACAAGTATTTCTACGTTAGCTAGCGTGAGTGCTTTTTGTGAGATAAGATCTAACAATCTTCCAGGGGTGGCAACTAAAATATCACATCCACCCTTTAAGCCTTTAATCTGTGTATTGACATTTACCCCACCAAATACACACATAGATTTAAGCGGTAGATATTTACCATATGACTTAACACTTTCTTCCACCTGAGCCGCCAGCTCTCTTGTTGGCGTTAGAATCAGAGCTTTCACTGAGGATGATCCCTGCCCTACCCTTTTTTGCATTAAATTATGTAACAAAGGAAGGGTAAATCCAGCCGTTTTTCCGGTTCCAGTTTGTGATCCGGCCATAAGATCTCCTCCCTTGAGGATAATTGGAATGGATTGAACCTGAATGGGAGTCGCCTGAGTGTACCCTTTTTCTATAATAGCTCGTAAAATTGGCTCACACAAGCCGAGATTTGCAAATGACATATTTTTGTATTTTCCTTATGAAACCCATCTATTCTATGTAGAATTCTCGTGAGTCTCGTATATTTTAAACGATCGATTCTTGTAGATACATTCGCATAACAGAGAAGCAAAACATGGTATACTAAACCCATAATCACTTCAGTCAGCGATTGTTCAATAAACTAAATGAGATCATTTTATCATATAAAATAGGACGAGTAAAGGTTTTATCTCTGCCCGTTTTTAACGAATAAAATTATTTACAAATAGAACTCTAGACTTAAACTATAAGATATATGCCGCCAAAGATGTAGTCTATGGCGGCATATAGTATTTTAATGAGCTGATTTAACAGGATGCGAGGCCATAAGATCTTTGGACACATCAAGCCAGTTATCCCAATCTTTTTGAAACTCTTTTTTAGCTTCTTTAAGTTGAGATCTTAATTGAATCAATAAATCTTTTTCATTTTTTGATTTCTTTGCAGACTGATACCGTTCACTCAATTCTTTCATCTGACGCAGCTTTTGTTGCGCACTATCCGATAAAGTGGTAATTGTTTCCTTTAACACTTCTTTTTGATCCTCATAGGAGTCTTGCAAAGCGTCTAATAGGATCTTTTTTCTATTTAATAAGATTCTTTCTTCGATAAAAAAGCGTTGATTTTTCTTTAATTTCGATGCCAGACCCAGCTTACTTAAGGTCCAAATAATCCATTTTGTCGGATCAAAATGAAACCATTTAATCCCATTTCTATAGTCATAAGCAAATGTATGATGGTAATTATGATAACCTTCACCAAACGTTAAAAGAGCAATGATATAATTATCAACGGCGGATAGTTCCTGACAAAATGTTCTTTGACCCCAAGTGTGAGCTAAGGAATTAATAAACCAGGTTAAATGGTGGAGGAAAAACAATCGCAACATCCATCCAAAAAGAAAAGCTGCAAGAAAATCATTGAAATACCAACCTATTGCAGCTGTTGCCAAAATATTGGTCGCAAACATAAGAGTCGGGTAATAACGATGCTGAAAACTCACTAAAGGGTTTTTTACTAAATCAGAAACAACTTTGTTTTCTATCTCCCTCGGCTTCTCAAATAGCCACATAAAATGTGCATACCAAAACCCTTTTTTAATTGAATAAGGATCTTTATCTGTGTCGACGAAAGCATGGTGATAGCGATGATCAAAGGACCAACGCAGAGCACTTCCCTCTGTGGCCATCGCACCAAAAAAGAGCAAAACAGCCTCGACAACTGGTTTTGTTTTATATGTCGTATGAGAGTACAGTCGGTGATACCCCACAGTGACACTTAACCCTGTAATATACATGAGCACAGCCGAGGTAATAATGAGTGCTGCAGATGGAGTATACTGCATAAGATATAAAGGGATACCCACCAATAAAATAATGTGATAAGTGATGAGAAAGAGACCCGGTCCCCAGTTAAAGTTAGATCTATTCAAAAAAACACCTTCTTTAATACAGATTTTTTCAAAAAAAGCACTCCACATGAACGGATCATATAAAAACGATAAAATCATGCGGATATTATAGCTATAATATAGGATTTTTCATTTTTTCCCTAAGAAAACTTATTTTTAGACAGAATCGAGGAGCAATCTAGCAATACAAAAAAGCAATATCCCCTTTATATCCAGGGAGTTGTTTTTCAGGTAAAAATCAAGAACACAAGAAAAATTACATAGAAAAAGAACCCTATACCTTTCGCTCACAAATTCTTAATTTACAAAGGAATAGATGCAGAAGGCAGAAGAACCCAGGTCAACTCATGTTTATTATTACATAAATGAAAAATGGTAGAGCCTTTAACTTTCAAAAACTCCTCTACAATTTCATAGGAACACTCCCCTTGGAATTTAATAGTGCATACAAAATGGATCCAAGGGCAGGACTGACGCCATTTATGAACCCACTCAAGAAGTTTTTCAGGGTAGCAAATGACATCGCTAAAAATCCAATCGATCCTTGGAAAATCGGAGGGATTTAAAGCAAAGGCATCCTTCTTGATAAATTCGACACGGGGTAGAGACATCACAAGTTCAGAAAGAGAGGCTTTATCAACGGCAATGACCTGCGCACCCAGCTGTTGTAGAGCCCAAGTCCAACTCCCAGGACTAGCCCCAACCTCCAAACAAACATCTAATGAAGTAGGCGCCCGTCCAATCAAGGTCAGTACCTCCCATAATTTAAGATATGCCCTACTAGGCGGAGTCTTGCTTTCTTGAAAAAACACCTCACCATGAGCAAAAGGACTGGAAGATTTTGCACTGGCATATAGAGAAGTGGCATCTACCATAGTCCACGACCCTAATACCCCTTTTGGAGAAGGAGACCCAAACGCTAAAGGTTTAGGAGCAAAATAAGGAAGTCTCTCAGAGATTAACTCTCCTCTACGTACAAATTGAAAAGGGTAAAACGCCCATAACTTCCCCTTACTTCGTAAAAGAGCTGCAGCCTGTGAGATCGAATCAAAGCTTACCTTTTCTACATCATACCATACATTTTGAGCAAAGTAGGGACGCTGGATTGGACCTTCCACTATAAATAAACGACCGATCCGATCCTGGATATTCACCAACTGATTTTCCACAAGACTTTCGTATCCTTCTGCAGCCAAATATCCGGTTAGCATTTAGACCCCCCAAGATGCTGTCTATAAAATTCGCCAAGAAACAAACTCGCGGCAACAGAAACATTCAAACTCTCCACAAGACCACTACCGGGAATTTGGATCTGCATCGAGGATAAAGACTGAAGCTCTTTACCTACCCCCTGATCTTCTGATCCCATAGCTAAAATGATTTGTTTAGGTAAATCCACTTTATACAAGGAATCTGTGACATGTGATGAGGTGGTCACTAACTGAAAGCCTTGTTTCTTAAGATTCTTAATAAACATAGCCGGATGATCCACTTCCACTAATTGCACAAGTTCAGACCCTCCTTTGGCAATACGACAGGCAGCAGGAGATAGTAAAGGCAACAGACCCTTAGCTCCGATGACATACTTTACATTAAAATGGGCACAGGTCCGGAGAATAGAGCCAATGTTATGAGGATTCTGAACTCCGTCCAGGTATAAAACACAGACTGGTTGATCAGCTATAAATAGTTGTCTGGGCAGGTTTTTATCAGAAATAGGACTAGATTCTCTCGCAAGAATACAGACCCCTTCATGATGAACAGATCCAGACACCTTCTCTAACTCTTCATTACTTACAATATGATAGGCTTTCTTGCCCTCTGCGCAGCCCTTAAGAACAGATCGAAAAGCAACAAGATTAGAGGAGTGCACATAGACACGGATAATATCACCAGGCCTATGCCTGCCAACAGCTAGGCAAGCATGTATTCCATAGTACTTAATTTCTTTTTTATTCAGGTGTTTTTGCATAGATCTTCAAGGATAAAATAAAATAAAGACAGAGTGTAGCAGGAACATTCTTTTAACCAAAGAACATGCTAAGAAATGCATATAAAATCAGCATTAGAAATTATTATAATAATCCGTAGGATTTAATTATTAATCTACATTACAATATGTATTATTTAATAATAAATAGGTGTAAATACACGATTTATAATTTTACATAAAATTGCAAAATACCAAACAAAGGGATGTATATGAACGTAAACCAAACTGCATTTTGCGCCGTAACAGCACTATCGATTACCTCGGGAGGAGCTATATTTGCCGCAGCTACCGCTGGATCAACAGTTGCAGCTGTAGCTTACAGCATTCTGGGGATAGCCTCGTCAGGCGCTGCAATAGGATCAAGTACAGCATGGATGGCATCTAAACCAGGAGACAGTCCAACAACATATTTAGAAACAGCTCAAACGCATACGGGAATCGCTATTGCAAGCACCTGTAATCTAGCTTCTTCCATATTAATAGATACGGTCATTAAAACAGGCGTTCAAGCGTTAGCAGATAAGCTCTATGATAAAATCATCGGCCGAGAAGACTCTCAAACAGTACGCTTTCGGTAAGGAAAAAAGTCCTTCTTCGAAGCGAGGAAGGACTTTTTTTTCATAGGGTTACAATATATCAGCCGCAATCGCCTTTCCAAATATGAAGATCTGTTCCACAAATCGTTGTCGTAGTGATTTTCACTATACAATCTGTTGGATTTTCTATTTTAGGTTTGGCCTTATTTTCTAGATGGATCTTATTAGACCCTTGGTATACAAGAGCTTTCATTTCTTTTGCCTTTTTAATACTAGTTTAAACAATTTTTCTGTTCTTGCCATTTAAATAATCGATTAATTAAGTCGCATGAAATCCATACAACAATTGTGATAGCTAAGATTATTCCCCATTCTCTTGTGTTTAATGGCACTACTTTAAAAACACCCTGCAAAAAAGGTGTATAGATAATGGACAATTGCATGAGAAAGGATAAGGAAACAGCTGCAAAAACGAGAGGGTTCGAAAAAAAACTGATATTATATGGGGCCCTTATGATTTGTACGGCCACTAGCTCAAGTACAACAAGAGTAGTAAATGCCATTGTTTGAGCAAGTTCACCACTTTGGTGCATGCCGAAATAGCAAGCGGCTAATGTTCCAAACGCGATGCTAAAGCTGATTAAAAGCAGATGGAATGCTTTTTTGCGAGAAATAATGGGGTCAGACGGTTTTCTAGGATTGCGTTGCATCGTCCTGGGATTAATAGGATCAAAGCTTAGTGCGATTGCAGGTAGTCCATCCGAAGCTAGATTTATCCATAGAATTTGCACTGCTGAAAGGGGAATAAAAGGATTACCCGCAAAATCGGTAAAACCTACCAGCATACCTATAAAAACTACGATGATCTCTGCAATATTTGATGAAGCTAAGTAACAGATAAATTTAGTGATATTATCATAAATCCCACGCCCTTCTTCGACAGCATTCACAATAGAGGAAAAGTTGTCATCAGTGATAATCATATCAGACGCCTCTTTGGTTGCATCTGTCCCTGTGATACCCATAGCAATGCCGATATTAGCTTCTTTAAGGGCAGGAGCATCATTTACACCATCCCCTGTCATTGCTACAACTTCCCCAAGAGATTTCCAAGCACGTACAATTCTCAATTTATGCGTGGCTGATGTACGTGCATAAATAGCAACCTTCCTTAGGCACTTCTTTAAACAATTATCATCTATTTTTTCAAGTTCAGCCCCTGTTAAAATGATGGAATCGCTCTTCAACAAATTAAGTTCTTTAGCCACTGCAATGGCAGTTTCCTTATGATCTCCAGTAATCATCACTGTTGTAATCCCTGCATTTTTACAAATTTCAATGGATTTCTTTACTTCAGGTCTGGGTGGATCCATCATGGCTATAAGCCCTACTAAAATCAGTTGATTTTCCAGTGAATGATCGATTTTAGCCTCTTGCGGTATAAGTCGATAGCCTACAGCTAGCACGCGAAGCGCTTGGCTTGCGAGATAAGCATTTGCATCAATAATGTGTTGTTTACGCTCAATAGTTAGAGGTTCGATTTTACCATTAAGAAGGATAGACTCAGAATGCGCGAGTATAATATCAACGGCGCCTTTAATAAAGATTTCTGGTCCTTCGTGAGCTTGTCGAGCCATACTCATTCTTTTTCTCTCAGAATCAAAAGGGATTTCTGATAAAAGAGGGTTTTCAGTCTCTAAATCCTCCTTGAATAGATTGGCTTTTCCAGCGGCTGTAAGGAGAGCCCCTTCAGTAGGATCGCCTGTAATATTCCAATTCTTTGAATGATTATGTGTTTGATACAATTCTGCACTATTGCAAAGAACTCCAATTTTTAGTGCCTTAATTAGCTCTGGAATATCTTTAGGGTTAATTGTGATATGATTAATTTCAAAATTCCCATCAGGGCTATAGCCTGTTCCAGTGACATCAATAAACTTATCATTAACCCAAATTGAACGTACGGTCATTTCATTTTGAGTAAGAGTTCCTGTTTTATCCGTACAGATAACAGTTGTACAACCCAAAGTCTCGACTGATGGAAGTCTGCGCACTAATGCGTTACGCTTGACCATTTTATGAACGCCGATGGATAGCGCTATTGTAACTATAGCTGGGAGACCTTCGGGAATAGCTGCAACAGCAAGGCTTACAGAAATAAGCAGATTTCCTACTAACGGGGTTCCTTTAAAAAATCCTAATACAAAAACAAGAGACACAATTCCAAGACAAAGCCAAACAAGGCGAAGCCCTAGTTCTTGCAAGCGTTTTTGAAGGGGAGTTTGTTCTTCATTGCCTTGTTGCAAAAGGGAAGCGATTTTACCGAGTTCCGTTTGAATTCCTGTTTCTGTGACGATCATATAGCCTTTTCCACTCACAGCAATTGTACCTAAAAACCCCATGTTTTTCTTATCACCTAATGCTAAATTATCTCCTTCCAAAAAGTCTGCAGTTTTATGTATTGGTATGGATTCACCTGTAAGAGCAGCTTCTTGTGTCGAAAGCCCAAAAGATCGAACGAATCTCCCATCAGCAGGAATATGATCTCCAGCTTCAATTAAAACGAGATCACCAGGAACAATTTCTTTTGATGGAATAGTTTGTAATTTTCCTTCTCGAATAACTTTAGAAGAGGGGGTTATCATTTTACGTAGAGCTGCGAGGGATTTTTCAGCCTTATATTCCTGAAAGAATCCAAGCAATGAATTGAGAATAACAATCGCTATAATAGCAAAGGCATCTATCCATTCTCTTAAAACCCCTGCAATAATTGCTGCAATAATCAATATCCAAACAATAAAACTGGAAAATTGATCAAAAAATACCTGCATAACTGATATTTTTTGTTGCTCAGGTAATTGATTGTAGCCAAATTTCTGCAATCGGCTTTGAGCTTCGCTTCTGCTCAATCCCTGATGTGAATTGGTATGAAGATTGTTACTCACTTCATGCTCTGACTGGAGCCACCAATTTATAAAATTATTATTCGTTTTAAGAGTCATTAATATTGGAGTCCTTTGTTATGTGCTGCTTACGCAGTAAGATGGAAAAGTGACTACTTTGGGCATTTTGAAGCCCAAGCAATTATTAAAATTTGAGTAAATGATATGCTTCTTGTGCTATAAAAGAATTTTCGTCTGTAGCAACTACATATAGAGAAACTACCGAATCTGATGCACTAATTTTTTGTATGTTTCCTGGATATAGTCCTACGGCCTGTTGGTTAGCTTTTTTGTCTAATTTTACGCCATACCAATCCATTTTACTCATTATCTTTTCACGGATTATTGAGGAATTTTCTCCGATACCGCCACTAAAAATAATGGCCTCTGCTCCACCAAGGGCAGCGATGTAAGCTCCAAGATATTTCACGATTCTATAGCAAAACATATCTACTGCCAGTTTTGCCCTCTCATTTTTATGATATAAATCAAGCAGTGTCTCTAAGTTTGAAGAAATATCAGAAATGCCAACTAGACCTGAATGGAAGTTTAGTATCTCCATTACCTCACTAGGTGTTTTTTTATCATGCAGACAAATAAATTCTATTACAGCAGCATCAATATCTCCCGCTCTGGTACTCATGATTAAACCTTCTGCGGGAGTAAAGCCCATGGATGTATCAATAGAAATACCCCCAGATATTGCAGTGATAGAACAGCCATTGCCCAAATGAAGAGTAATGATCTTTGAATTTGGAAAACTTTCTCCTATATAATCTTTATAAGTATTCCAAAGAAACGCATGAGAGATGCCATGGAATCCATAACGTTTGATTTGATATTTTTCACATATATCAGCTGGAATAGCATAGGTGGCAGCAACAGCTGGTAAAGAGTGGTGAAAGGCCGTATCAAAAATTGCGATTTGCGGTATAGATTTTTCTAAATTAAAACACTCTTTAATACCAGCAAGACAAGCCTCGTTATGTAAAGGAGCTAATCCTGCAAGTTTTTCAAGCTCTGAGATTATTTGTGAATCAATGTAAACGCTAGAGCAATATTGATTGCCTCCATGCACAAATCGATGGCCAATCCCCATTAGAGAAGTAAACGAGAAATTGAATTTATCAGTAATAGTATGGAAAATAAATTTCAACCCTTCATTAACATTTAAAGGGATAGGAGAAGGAACAATTTCTTTTCCATTTGAAGAAGTAATTTCAAGCACACTTTTATCTGTATTTATTCCTTTAAGGTGAGCATCAAAAAAGCGATGAAGGACTTCTTTATCATATTCAAATAACGAAACCTTAATTGAAGAACTTCCACAATTAATAGCAAGGATCTGGTTACCTTTTAATTCATTCCAGGATTTATATAAATTATTCATGTTGATACTCAATTACTTGCTTCCTTTCCATTAGGCCATTTCCAATTGCGAATTTCTGGCATGTCCTCTCCAAATTGTTCAATATAATTTTTGTGATCAAAAAGCTTGCTCTCAGCCATTTCTCGGGTATATGCCCTAATTTTAGTAAGATGTGGAACTCTTTCTACTACGTCGATCAATAAATGGTAACGATCTATCTCATTAAGAACCGACATATTAAAAGGAGTTGTCGTTGTTCCTTCTTCTTTATAACCGCGTACATGAAGATTAGGGTGATTTGTTCTTCGATAGGTAAGACGATGAATTAACCAGGGGTAACCATGAAAAGCAAAAATGATGGGCTTATCTGTCGTAAAAAGTTCATCAAATTCTCGATCTGATAAACCGTGAGGATGTTCGCTCTGTGGCTGAAGTACCATTAAATCCACAACATTAATGACTCGAATTTTTAATTCAGGAATGTGCTTTCTAATCAAATCCACAGCAGCCAGTGTCTCTAAAGTCGGCACATCTCCCGCACAAGCCATCACAACATCTGGTTCGCTTCCAAAATCGTTACTCGCCCATTTCCAAATTCCAACTCCTTTTTGACAATGTTTAGTTGCCTCATCTATTGTTAGATATTGAAGGGCTGAATGTTTTCCAGCAATAATCACATTAATGTAATTTTTACTGCGCAAACAATGATCGGCGACAGAAAGCAATGTATTAGCGTCAGGAGGCAAATACACTCTAATGATACTCGCTTTTTTATTCACAACAAGATCAATAAAACCAGGATCTTGATGCGAAAACCCATTATGATCTTGTCTCCAAACGTGAGACGTTAAAAAGTAATTGAGCGAAGCTATAGGTCTACGCCATGGAATCGTACGGGAGGCCTTAAGCCATTTTGCATGTTGATTAAACATGGAGTCGATGATATGTATAAAGGCCTCATAGCATGAAAAAAATCCATGTCTTCCTGTAAGAAGATAGCCTTCAAGCCATCCTTGGCAAAGGTGTTCACTTAATACTTCCATAACTCTTCCATCAGCAGAAAGATGATCATCTCCGGAAATTATTTTAGCATTGAATGTGCGATTGGTAACTTCAAATAATGCCTCTAAGCGATTAGAAGCCGTTTCATCTGGTCCCATGACACGAAAATTTCTGTTCTCTAAATTCAACTTCATGACATCTCTTAAAAAAGGACCTAATATTCGAGAAGTTTCTGCTAACAGTGTGCCAGGAGAAGATACTTGAAGGGAATAATTACGAAAATCTGGCATATGCAAGTCTTTTAATAAAATCCCTCCATTCGCATGGGGATTAGCTCCCATTCTTCTATTTCCTTTAGGAGCCATTTCTTCAATTTCTGGTTTTAATCTACCTTCGTTAGTGAAGAGTTCATCTGGACCATAACTTCTCATCCACTGTTCTAAAAGTTTTAAATGATTTGGATTAGAATCAAGATCAGAAAATGGAACTTGATGCGATCGCCACGTACCCTCAACCTGTTTACCACCTACATTCGCTGGTCCTGTCCAACCTTTGGGTGTTTGAAGAACAATCATTGGCCATGAGGGGCGTGTGCTTATATTTTTTACCCGAGCTTCTTGTTGTAAACTTCTAATTTCCGAAATGGCGGTATTCAATGTAGAAGCCATTTGCTGATGCATCTTACCTGGTTCATCACCTATCACAAAGTAAGGGCGGTACCCATAACCAATTAAGAGGCTTTCTAGTTCTTCCCGAGAAATACGGGCAAGAATTGTAGGATTAGCAATTTTATAACCATTTAAGTGCAAAATGGGGAGTACAGCTCCATCTTGAATAGGATTGAGGAATTTATTAGAGTGCCAGCTAGTTGCTAAAGCCCCAGTTTCTGCTTCTCCATCTCCGATAACTGCGCAAGCGATGAGGTCTGGATTATCAAAAACCGCTCCATAAGCATGCGCAAGAACATAACCAAGTTCTCCACCCTCGTTAATTGATCCAGGCGTTTCGGGAGCTGCATGGCTAGGAATTCCACCTGGAAATGAAAACTGCTTAAAAAGTCGCTTCATTCCTTGTGTATCTTGAGAAATATCAGAGTATAATTCACTGTAAGTTCCTTCCAGATATGTATTAGCTACAATTCCAGGCCCTCCATGTCCAGGACCAGCCATAAATATCATATTCAGATCATATAACTTGATTAAATGATTAAGGTGAGCGTAAATAAAGTTTAAACCAGGAGTTGTTCCCCAATGACCTAGCAACCGTCGCTTCACATGCTGTAAACTAAGAGGCTCTTTTAGAAGAGGGTTATCAAGCAGATAAATTTGACCAACTGAAAGATAATTTGCTGCTCTCCAGTAGGCATCAATGTTCTTTAATTCCTCATATGTCAGAGGAGATTCTTCAGAAACGTCAGTTTGGCTTATTGAAGGTCGGTTCATTGTTAATCCTTAAATTCTTTGAGGGTCTTTATAATGTCTACATTTTTAATTATTGCAAGCACCTGTAATCTAGCTTCTTCCATATTAATAGATACGGTCATTAAAACAGGCGTGCAAGCGTTAGCAGATAAGCTCTATGATAAAATCATCGGCCGAAAAGACTCTCAAACAGTACGCTTTCGGTAAGGAAAAAAGTCCTTCTTCGAAGCGAGGAAGGACTTTTTTTTCATAGGGTTACAATATATCAGCTGCAATTGCAGCCAGCTCTGATCGTTCTGTTTTATCTAAAAACATATGTCCATAAATAGGGTATTTCTGGAATTTACTTACTGTAAACGTTAGTGCATTCGAATCCTTGTCTAGATAAGGATTATCGATCTGAGTAGGATCTCCAGTTAATACAACCTTTGTCCCCTGCCCTGCCCGCGAAATAATCGTCTTTACTTCATGAGGGGTCAAATTCTGCGCCTCATCTATAATAATAAACATTTTAGGAAGAGTCCTTCCCCGAATATAGGTCACTGCCTCC
This sequence comes from Chlamydia trachomatis, assembly GCA_945905275.1. Taxonomy (GTDB): domain Bacteria; phylum Chlamydiota; class Chlamydiia; order Chlamydiales; family Rhabdochlamydiaceae; genus VGMB01. The sequence goes on along the minus strand of CAMDPQ010000048.1, from coordinate 2,798 downwards.
ATTTCGATTTTTTTACTTTCCATAATCCATTTTTGCGTCTCTGCTCCATTAGCCGTACCATTGGTCGATTGACATAAAAATTCTAAATTATCATAGATAGGCTGCATCCAATGAGACAGCTTTTCTTCTTTTGTGCCAGGAAGATATCCGATATCTTTTCCGAGAGGAACAATGGGTCGACTTACTAGTATCTTGCTGTATAAGCTTTCATCAAATACCTTGCGCAAACCAGCAGCGAGAGCAATCAAGGTTTTTCCAGTACCGGCCTGACCAAGCAGAGTAACGAGCTTAATATCATCTCTTAACAACAAATCCAGAGCGCACCTCTGTTCGAGATTTAAAGGATGAATTCCCCAAACATCTCTAGTAATTTTAATGAGAGGTTCGAGTCGTTTGGTTCGATGATTGAATTTACCTATAGCAGAAGACTGCTCAGGGCAGGAAAGCAAACAGTATTCATTAGGGTGAAAATCAGTATCTGCGAGCTCAAGAAAATTATCTTTATAAAACATGTCAATTTCTTTTTTAGAAACCACCAGTTTTTTATACCCCTTATAGATTGAATCATAGGCTTCTTTGAGATTTTCATAATCTTGAGCCTCTATACCAATAGCTTCTGCCTTAACTCTTACAACAAGATCTTTAGAAACAAGAACAACTGTCTGACCTGATTGTTGAATTTGGTAGGCAGCATGCAAAATCCGATTATCCGGCTTATCGAGATGTAAAGGGAAGTTCGGGCTTACATGCAACTGTGATTCAATCAAAATTTTAAACGTAATTCCATTCTCAATGGGGATACCGCTGTGCAAATTACCCTGTTTTCTGGCTTTGAGCGAATCAATAAAACGAATCACCTGCCTAGCATTCCTACCCAGCTCATCAGACTGTCTCTTCATACGATCTAATTCTTCAATGACAGTTAAGGGGATGACAACATCATTATCTGCAAATTCAACGATAGCATCTGGATCGTGCAGCAACACGTTCGTATCTATAACAAAAGTTTTTCGTCCCACTATATAGTTCTCCTCTAATTGACTGTTGGTTCCAACACGACTCTGATTATCGATTTGATTTTGACATATCTTATTCAGAAAGAACCTCCACCGTATTTATGTTTATATCCTCACCCTAAAAAGCTGAGCATACCAAAAGAAAATTGATAGACAATCTTTTTTTTTAACTAAAGTTAAACAACTGATTGTATAATGCTTGCAAAAATAACCAGCACTCAGACCCTTTAAATGCTAAAAACGATTGACAAACAACATGCCGATGAGCTAAAATAAAGGTTCAAAAGAGAAGGAAAAAGAATATGAGAATCAATCCTAACATTCTGAACATCCCCCCCTATCTATCCACCCATTGGAAAAACATCCACTCCCTCACTACCGCAGCAACAAATGACCTATACCGACTAACTGTCCACCTGACAGATGGCACTCAAATAGAAATACCAAACCTAAGCAAAGACAGTGTAGAGAATATCTTTGCTGCCCATGCACAATTTCATGAAAACCCATCTCCAATGCCCAGCGTACCTTTAGCATACCGATCCGATCACCTACTCGACTTACAGGGGATCAAAGGACTTGAAACTGTTCTTCAGCATAACGAAAAAGAGTACAACGGCCCCAACCTTCCTTCAGATGTCATAAATAAACTCTCAGAGCTCACGCAAAAAATGAGTCCTGAAGAGATTAACGCGATTCCAAAACCAGAACCACACTGCAACTGCCCACACTGTCAAATTACCAGAGCAATCCATTCTGGATCTTTAGATGAAATCATTCCCCTGACTGATAATGAAGAAGAAGTTTCTGAAGAAGACCTTCAATTCCGCACATGGGATATTCAACAAAAAACCGAGGCGTTATACGAGGTTAGAGACCCCCTAGAATCTGAATCTTATTATCACGTATTCTTAGGATCTCCTATTGGTTGCACTTGCGGATCTAAATCCTGCGAACACATCAAAGCCGTACTTAGCAGCTAAACAACATCCAGACATCTTTCTACTTAATCACCAGTAAAAAAACCAAAACTCACTCACAGGCCACTCTATTCTATTTTACGGCATTAAAAAACCGTAAATCCAAAACAAAAAAAAGCAATGGCATTAAAAAATGAGAGCTCCTAGAATAAGGATTTCTGTTTAATATTATGTTTTTGATACCAAGTTGCTAGGAGGACTCATACCCATGTATAGACTGGCTTATATGCTTTGCACGACCCTATGTGCTTTCAACCTTACTCAAACGTTCGCCGATGACGTAGGTTTTATGCACGAACAAGATATCTCATTATCCTCTCCTTTAGATGCATCGGATACATCATTCCCTACTGAGCATTCTTTTCTAGATAAACCATCATCTATCCAACCCCCGCACAGCGTATCTGAAGCAACGATACAACCTACACTCAAGCAAGTTAGCGTTAAACCGTTTACCGGGAAAGTTAAAGGGAAAAAAGTCCGAGTCAGATCTGCAGCAGACCTTGACAGCCCTGTCATCCAAGAACTGAATAAAGGTGATTTGCTTTCTATCGTTGCAGAACACGGGGATTTCTGGGTGGTAGAGCCTCAACGAGAATCTAAAGCTTATGTGTTTCGCAGCTATATCATCGATAATGTTGTAGAAGGAAATAGAGTTAACGTCCGATTAAAACCAAGCATCGACTCTCCAGTTCTCACTCACCTCAACTCGGGAGATACGATCTCGGGAGCGATTTGCCAGACCAATAACAAATGGATGGAAATCGATCCACCCTCAAACCTCCACTTCTTTGTATCCAAA
>CAMDPQ010000047.1 GCA_945905275.1 Chlamydia trachomatis | reverse complement strand
ATCGTAGCTCAGCTTGAGCTTTCCAAGCTTTTTCCATATAGGGCTTGGTATCCAGTGTGCATAACAGATCCCCGGGTTCGATAGCGTCTCCTTCATCAAAAAAGACCTCTTTGAGTTTTCCTGCCACACGAAAGCCCAGATCCACTTCCCGGATATCTACGTTGCCATATAAAGTAAGGCCTGGATCCTTTTGTTGTCCTGTTGTCTGTATGGCATGGATAACACCCCAGCTCAGTAAACCCACTCCAATCAAAGCGGCTAGAGTCTTTATAATCCTTGTTTTCATGGCTATCAGTCCGTGTGTTGTGTGATCCGTTTTGAGTGTAATATGAAATGAGGACTATTTTTTTTCGAGGAATATAGAAAAAAATACAAAAAAAAGATGTTTCATATTAGAAATGAGAGCTCTACCCCCTTGAAGGATGAATGAAAAAATATGCGATGCTTATTGCTGTAGCTGGCTGTTTCTCAAGCTGTATGCTAGGGCCTAAAACAGATATCCCTACTACCTCGTTTATACCCCATTATAACGAAGAAGCAACTCTTGCCAATGCTTCCACACAGATAGAGGTCCTGTGGTGGAGACAGTTTCATGACCCTATCTTAGAGGGTCTGATTACCGATGCGTTAGATACCAACTTTGATCTATGCCTTGCTAAAGAAAAAGTCCATGAGCTGCGAGCTAACTATCAGATGGAAAGTGCAAATTTATGGCCTAGTTTGAATGCCTTTGGGTCCTCTTTGCGACTAAAAAAACCACAAAGTGTGTTCGGGACTCCGATCTTGGGAGATCCATATCAGAGCTTGTTTGTAAGTGGTTTTGATGCCACATGGGAGCTTGATTTTTTTGGAAAAACACGCAGCGCACGGCGTGCTGCCTATTTTGAGGTCCTCTCGCAAGAAGAGAATGTCCATAGCACACAAATTACCGTAATTGCTGAGGTAGCTCGTTACTATACAGATATCCGCGCACTCCAGCAAAGAATGTATGTGCTTAGCAAGAAAGTGCAGGCGCAAAAAAAAATCCTAGCTTTAGCAGATGATTTGGTCGAGAGTGGACTTGCAGATCAGATTTTGGTGGCAACGGAAAAGGGCACTCTCGCTCAGGATCAAAGCATTATCCCACAACTACACTTGCAATATAAACAAGCGATCTATCAACTCACGTATTTACTCGGGAAGCATCCAGGGGAGATCACAGCACTAATTGAGAATAGGCGCCCTATACCTAGGGCGGAAAAAAAGATCCCTATCGGCCTCCCTTCTGATCTGCTACGGAATAGACCTGATATTCGTGCTGCTGAACAAAGCTACTATTCAGCCTGTTTGCGCGTCGGTGAAGCTAAAGCCGATCTGTTCCCGAGCATCTCTTTAACAGGTGCTTGGGCCGGTGCTTCAGATAAAGTAAGAAATATATTTGATAAGACCTCCCAGCTTTGGTTTATATGGCCTACTATTAACTGGAATCTTTTCCAAGGTTGGCAGACCCTTGCCAATATCAAGGTAAAAAGTTCTAAACAAAAGCAAGCTCTGATCACATATGAACAAACTGTTTGTCAGGCTCTTACTGATGTCGAAGAGGCTCTTATAGCGTATGTGGATGAAAATACAACGCTATATAACCTAAAAAAACAAGTGCTCTATAAAAAATCGATTTGTAGTCTGAATGATGATCTGTTAGTAGCAGGTCTGTCTCCAGAAAAGGAGCGACTGCTGGCACTTATCGAGTATTATAGCGCGCAGGATAGTTTTTTTCAAAGTAAGCAGAGGTTTATGGCTGATCTTATCGCTGTCTATAAAGCTCTCGGCGGGGGATGGAGTGATGTATCTGCTACGGTTATAAAATAGAGCTGTGTATTTTTTTTAATCCCGTTTTAACGATGTTTTGTGTTAGTATTTTTTGTTTTAACATAAGGAATGGTTATGTCTTCCCTCGAATCCTCTTCGCAATCTATCCCTCCTCTTTCTTTCCCTGTTGTAAGAGTCGGGGTTGGTCAAGATAGTCATCGCTTTTTGCCGATGGATTCTTCTAAGCCTTGTGTGATTGCTGGTGTTATTTTTGAGGAGTCTCCAGGTCTTGCAGCGGATTCCGATGGCGATGTCGTATTTCACGCTATTTGCAATGCTATTACATCGATTTCAGGTGTACCTATTCTCGGGGGGTTAGCTGTGGATCTTTGTCATAAAAATGGGATTACCGACAGTCAGGTCTATTTAGAGACAGCTCTTGAAACGTTAGGCCAGATTCGCATTCAGCACGTTTCTCTTTCCATTGAAGGAAAAAGACCTCGTTTGCAAGAGCGCACTCTAGAAATGAGACAGAAAATCGCGGATATTCTGAAAGTCCACCTGTCTCAGGTAGGTTTGACATCCACCTCTGGCGATGGGCTGACCGATTTTGGTTGCGGCGATGGTATGCAATGCTTTTGTATTCTAACCACAGTCCAATACTAGTAGATATCTGTCCGGTAGCGTTTTGTTGTTTTTAAGGATTTAACGTAGGCTTTGGACTCTTCTTCGGAAAGATTACCTTCTTTTATAGCGATCGTATGGAGCGCAAGGTCAACATCTTTCGCCATCCTTTGAGCATCTCCACAGACATAAAAAAACGCACCTTCTTGTAGCCATTTCCATAGGTCTTTGCTGCTATCTAGCATCTTGTGCTGTACATAGATCTTTGCATTTTGGTCTCTAGAAAAGGCAAGATCTAGCCGTAACTTGTTTTCTTCAGCGAGCTGTTCAAAGTACTCCCCGTATAAAAAGTCTGAGTCTTTGTTTCTTTCTCCAAAAAATAGCCAATTTTTCCCTTGGGCCTTTTGACACATCCTCTCTTGTAAAAAAGCTCTGAATGGAGCCACTCCAGTGCCAGGTCCCACCATAATAATCGGTGTGTTTGTGTCATCAGGTAACGAGAAGCTGTGAGAGGGTTGGATATACAGGGGTATATCTGTCATATCCTGCTCCGCTAGATGACATAAAAAGTGGCTGGCTACCCCAAATCGTTGCTCTCCGCAGTGAGCATAGCTGAATAAAGCCACTGTCAGGTGGATTTCATTGGGGTGTGCTTTTTGAGAAGAACTAATCGAATAGAAGCGAGGTAGTAGGGGGCCAAACTGGGAGCATATTTCTTGTAAGGGCAAGCTAGTGCTTCCATATTCCTTAAGCACATCAACAGGGTGATGGGAGGAAAGGTAGTCCATGAGAAGCTCTTTATTTTCTTTTTGCAAGAGATTTTCTAGTGTCGCTTGAAATGTACCTGCTTGATTTTTTTCAAAAAGCAGTTTTAAAAAAGAAGAGGTGAGTCTAGAAAGATTGGCTTTATAGGTTAGGAATTCTTTAACCGGTAAGGATTGCCCGGACCGGCTATCATGAATCTTTTCATCACCACTGGCACCTAGTGTGCGTAAGAGGTGTTCGACTAGTGCTGGGTTATTTTGAGGGAAGATAGCTACCGAGTCACCTGGTTTATAGGTAATACCAGACTCTTTAATGTCTATGGCCAGGTGGTAAGTATGCTTGCTAGATCCTTGTTTAACAAGGGTCGATTTACCAGTGATTTTACTCAAAAAAGGGGAGGTTTTAGAGTAGCTCATTGTTTCTTCTTTTTTTATGGTTATTAAAAAACTCATAGACATTTGTCTGGAAAATTGATAACTATTTATTTATAGATATTATAACATATGAGATGATTATTTTGATGAAAGAACTAATTGGGTTGTTTGTAGTGTCATCTATTTTTTTAAGTTCTTGTGTACAAAATGGGAACCGCTCGACGTATATTATCTCAGAACAATCACCGAATAAGGCCCCCTCTCATCTTGAAGAAGAGGCTCTCTAAGCTTTATATCATTAGTTCTTTACAGTCTTTTTTTAGCCAAGCTTTCGTAAGAAGATCCATTTTTTTATTAGAGACTCCTCCTAAAAAATCAATCCCATTAAGCAGTCTTGCTCGTGATCTGTCTTTACCTAAGATGTCGACAGATTCAAACAAAGGAGGCCCCTGTTTTTTGCCTGTAAAGGCTCCGTAGAGTAGGGGAATCATTACTTTTTTAAAGTGAATTCCAAAAATCTCCGCTACGGCATGTGATGCGGTTTCAATCCCAGTTTTGCCCCAGTTTTCTTGCTCATCCAGGCTCCAAATCACCGACTGTAGGAGGAGCGCTGCTTGTTCTTTCTTAATCGATCCTGCTAGCAGGAGTTCATCGGTATAGACGATTTTATTGATAAAGAAAAATCCACACAGATCCATAAAATCGGCAAATGTTTTGATTCGTGTATGACAAAGAGGCATGAGTCTTGCCATAAAAGCTTCGTTAAAGCTCCATTCTTTGATCCTATTCCAGAGTTGGTTTTCAGGGATATTTTGGATCACGTACTGCTGGTTTAGCCAGTCGAGCTTGCTTACATCAAAATAGGCTCCCGAAACGCCAATACGAGAGGGGTCGAAGTCTTTGATAATCTCTTCAAGAGAATACATTTCTTTGTCGCCTACCATGCTATATCCCATAAGTGTCATGAAGTTCACAAATGCTTCGGGTAGGTAGCCGCTATCCCTATAATAAAAGATAGAGGTGGGATTTCTTCTTTTAGATAGTTTTTTACCATCTTTACCAAGCAATAAGGGCATATGCATAAATACAGGGGGTTTCCAGTCAAAGCTCTCATAGAGCAGGATATGCTTGGGTGTAGAGCTCATCCACTCATCACCGCGGATAACGTGAGTAATTTCCATGAGATGATCATCTACCACATTGGCCAGATGGTAGGTCGGAAAGCCATCTGATTTCATCAAGACCTGATCATCGATATCAGCCCAGGGAGCTGTAATCCTCCCTTTAATCCCGTCTTCATAGACACATTCACCAGTTAAAGGGACTTTTAAACGGATAACATACGGCTGACCTTCTTGCTCTCTACGTTGTATTTCTTCAGAGTTTAAGTTTCTATAACGTCGATCGTATCCCACTCTCTGTCCTAGCTTAGCCGACATCTCTCGCATTTCTGACAGTTCTTCAGGCGTTGCAAAACACTTATAGGCTTTTCCGTTATCTAGTAAAACTTGACAGTACTTTCTGTAAATCTCTGTTCTTTCTGACTGCCTATAGGGGCCAAATGGACCTCCTACGTCAGGACCTTCATCCCATTGAATGCCAGCCCACTGAAGAGCTTGAAAGATGCTTTTCTCATATTCAGGACGAGAGCGCGTTCTATCGGTGTCCTCTATTCTTAGAATAAATTTACCGTTAAAGTGTTTGGCAAAAATAAGATTAAATAGGGCCATATAGGCGGTGCCTACATGAGGGTCGCCTGTCGGTGAGGGGGCTATGCGTACACGTACAGTCATTGCTAAATTCCTTTGAATAAGACTTGAGCTGTTTATTTTCTGTCTTTAGCAGAAAGTTTGCAAGCCTGAACAATAGTTTTAAATCTAAAAGGTGATCTACTCTAGATGCAAAAGGCTTTTTGTCGAAAGAAAGGGTCAAGGAAATAATAGATAATCATCGGGGCGCTGCGGTTTTAGGCTCCTAAGGGCCTGTTATTTTGCTAATAGACCATGAGATTCCGATATCTTGCTTCGAGTGATGCCAATGCTTGGACATTCCGATTTTTCAGGTCTTCACAGCCCCTTTCATATAAACGTTGATCGTTTTACCCCTGAGGCGATCTCAGAATTTGGCTCCTTCGGTTTTGGAACGATCGGATGCTTGCTTTTTGCTCCTGGATCAGCCAAGAGAGTTGATCGGGTTTGTCCATGGCTTGCTGGATAGCGAGAGGCATAATCCGCTAACATCTTTTCTTCCTCACGATGTAAATAGCTGATTAGTTTATGTGTCCGATAGGGATAGGCCCCACTGATCTTCTCTAATGCGCTATAAGGCATTAATCCCTGTAATTGGATAGTGGAATATTCAGAGAGAAGTGCTTTTAATTGATGAGACAGGTAGGGGGAGTGAGTTCGAGACTATGCCAAAGCCCGATCTCCTGGTTTCTATATTGCCAAGAGCCTAAATTTCCTATGTAGAGCTCGTGCTGCACCATCTGTTGCAGCACTGGAGTCGGCATCAGATGGTGTTGGACAATGGTCTCTAGCTTTTCTAGTGCGATCATAATGATCTCATGATAATCGGACATACCTCTTACGGCCTAGTTAAACTTTTGTTTAATCCGAGCTGCTAGAGAGTACTCTGGATTACATTGACTAATAGAGATCATTTGGCTGTACGGTAGATCTTGGATCTCTAGCAAGCATTATTCCCGAAGTTCTTCGTGCGATAGCAAATCGTACCACTTAACCTGCTCTAAAGGACACGTCGCAATCCTTTGCAAGTAAGGTAGGTTGGCGACGGATTGCTGAAATTTTTCTTGCAGCACCGCTCGACTCACAACGTGATATGTGAGTATTATTTCAATAGAGTGGTTGCTGAGAAGCTCATCATAAGGCTGCGTCTTCGCTTTTTCTTGCATTTTTTTTAACTCTTCCGGATCTGCGTAATCTTTAATCTGGATTCCGGCGTAAGATAGGCCAAGGGCAGACGTGAATAAAGGAATCGACCATAAAGCAGAGTATATAGGGATCACGGCGAGAGTGCTTAATCCTACGATAGAGAACCCCGATCCCCCGCACATTCCGGCAAGAGCGTATAGAGCAATTTTTTGCACGTTAAAGGGACTAAGGGTGTCCCGTTTCTCTTCTATTGGATTTTGTGTAACAGGACTGAGTATTCTCACCTCATTAAAAAATTTTTAAAATGATATGATTATATCGAATTAACAATTCTAATTAAAAAGAGTATACTAATTATTTTCTTATGATTTAATCTGTTTATTAGTTTTTAATTTGTTAGGGAACAAGCGTGAGTGCTTTGGAATATAGGCTGGGACGTGATTTGGGATCGGAAGTAGAATAGAGTAGCTTGCCTTGGGCAAAGGCAAGCAGCGTTGCATACATATGTCCATAAGAGGATGCGTCTTATGAAATACTTTTTTTAGGCCGCCCGGCTGAGAACCTGTTGGCTTTTTTCAAGGATATAGATCAGATCTTTTATGACATGAATCGTTTCATCGAGTTGCAGGTCATTATTCCCGTATTCCTCGGCCTCTTCATCGATTGCATCTTTTTTTTCGATGGCCTTAAGGAAGCATTGATAGTTTTTATTCGTTTCTATTCGTGTTTGAGAGTTGGTTTTTAAGTGCTCAGTATGACGTGTATAGGTGGTAAGGATCTTTTGTAGGTTAAACTTGTATAGTCTGGAAATCTGATAGCGATGCATGGCTGGTATATCAGACAGGTCATCTTCAAAATTCGCACAGATGAGATCGGTGCCTAAGGGATGTTTAGAGAATTTCTCCCCAATCTCCATTTGAGAAAAGATGCCTGGCACAATAATGTCTGCTTTGACTCCAACAAGTTGAGGGCTTTTACCGGATACCGTATAATATCTTCCTCGCGTTACCTTGTATTCTCCTTTAGGATTGACCTTTCCATAGTGTGCAGATTCTAAAGTAAACGTCTGAAAGGTCCCTTTGCCGTATGTCCTTTCATCCCCTACAACAAGCGCTCTGCCGTAGTCCTGTAGCGTTTGTGCTACAATTTCAGAGGCAGAGGCACTTAACTTATTCGTTAATACAAGCAACGGCCCGTCCCATAATTTTCGCTGGTCAATATTTCTGAGTTTTTTGATCTCCCCAGTGTTATCTTTTACCGATACAACAACCCCCTTATCCATAAATAGGCCTGCTACAGAAACGGCTTGATCTAGCAGTCCTCCCGCGTTATTTCTCAGGTCTAGTATAATCCCTTTGAGATTAGTACGATCTTTTAGTTCTTGGATCGCTTGCGATAAATCACCGGCCGATGAACTCTTATTGTCTTGGTAAAATGAGAAGAGATGGAAAATGCCAATAACCCCTTCTCCAAACGGTACCGAAGACGATTCGAGGCGAGTTTCCTTTAGCACGACTTCAGCGCGTATAATATCAATATCTAGTTTTTCTTCCTGTTCCGAAGTTTCTTCCCCTGTTTTACGTAGTACAGTCAGGCAGACAGCAGTGCCTTGTTGTCCTCTAATGAGCTCTACAGCTTCAGTGATATCCATGCCAAGGATAGGTTCTTTATTCACCGCAATGATTTTATCCATCACTTTTAGTTTGCCTCCGAGATTTGCAGGACCTCCTTCAATCAGTCGAATGACAGACAGGCCATCTAGATCATCCCTTAATTGCGCTCCAATTCCAAATAGGCGTTGCTGCACCTGTATCATAAACTGGTTGGCTTCGGCAGGGGTGAAATAGGCTGTTTGTGAATCTAAAGCGGAGCTTACGGATTTTAGGACGTTGGATAAAATAAGTTGGTGTTTTTCTTGTTCATTAGCCGTTTGTAATTCCTCGTCCCGATTCAACCTTCTTTTTTTGAGCCTTTGCATGAATTGCTCTTTCGTTTCTTGATTGAGTTTTTCTGCAGAGCTTAATTGCAAAGACTTGATTTTCAATAGCCTATCTGCCAGAATTTCTTCACTTTCAGCCCATTTTAAATCCTTAAAGGCTGAAGGTTGCACATTTTGGATAAGATCCTGGTGATCTACAGAGGACTCGAGATGATTTCTTCTTTCGATTGCTTTTAAGATGATCTCATGCATTTGAGCATAGGCTGTAAAGTCTTCTTTTTTTATTTGCATAAGAGTGGTTTTGAGGAGTTCAGTCGATGGGTTAATCCACGGATCTATTTCATTTAGAATAAGATAGGTTTTTCCGGGATCTAGTTCATCTAAGTAGTTTTCAAAAGACCGAGCAATAATCTCCGTGTTTAGACTTTGGTAGCTCACGTGAGCCTTTAAAATCTCTTCGATTTTAACTCTCGTATCGCGGGGGGTTAATGTAGGTGGTTTGGCATAACTAAGGCTAAAAGAGCAGAGGATCAGCGTCAGAAATGTCGTAAAATACATGAGTTACCTGCGATAGACTTTTTTTTCGTAGCATAAAGTAAATCAGATGTTTAAAGCCATCGAAAAGGATGCTCAATCAAATCAGTTATTCAATTTTTTACGATTGTAGAGGTAAAATTTGCATTACCTCCTTGATTTAAATGTGTTTTTTATAATATAATAATAAATCGAAGAAGAAACATATAACAAAAAATAAACAAAAGTAAAAATAGAAAATTAAAATAAATATTACCAGCATTCCTAATCTGTTGGTGGCATTTCTTTAAAAATAGAAGAGGGGAAAATGGATAGATCAGAAGCTTATTTAGATGGTAGTTTTGGAGCGCAAGAAGCTGAAAAAAAAGTTGTTTCTATTACAGAGGCGGCAAGAATTAATAACGTAACACGTCAGGCGATTTATGTGGCTATTAAGCAAAAAAAGCTTAAGGCATATAAAGACACAACTCGCTGGACTATAGATTTAGAAGATTTAGAAAACTACCGTAAACAAAAGTATTCTCGCACAAAATCGATGTTCGAGGGGGAACTTTTATTTGATAATAAAAATGGTTTTTTCTCCATTAATCAAGTGGCTAAGATGCTTAATGTTCCCGCTCAGAAAATCTATTATGCAACGCGTGTAGGTCTTTTAAAGGCAACGCGTAAGGGAGCTGCATGGGTTGTGCATACCAATGAGATTCAGGGCTATCAAGAAAATTACTTGAGCAAGAAATCTGAAAAAGTCGAAGCAATGTAAGTCATCTGTCTATTTTGCCATCAAAAAACCATCTATTTATTTAGGTGGTTTTTTTATGTTTATGGGTAAAGTATCCGGTTTTTCTAGGTCGAGAATTTGGAAATCTTTAATCTGTAGCTGAATGCTAGATTTATTGAGAAAGTTGTTGATATGTGGGGTAAATGCGATATGAAGAGTCAAGTTTTTTTTAGATAGGCGCGCCCGTTTTTCTGCCATTCCAAAGCCAATCCCCTCTAGTAATCTGTCATTTTGTTCCAGATAGAGTTTTAAATGCGTTTTCCCGACTACTTTAGGAGGCCAAATTTGTTTGGTGTCGCAGTAAAGAATAGGAGCCGGATTTTCATTTCCAAAAGGCTCTAGTAGATTAAATGACTCCATAAAATCAAATGTCAGGTCTTTAAAGTTGATTTTTGCGTCCAGGTGTAGCTTGGAAAAAATGTCTTGATCTTGTAGTTGTAGATTGGCAGATGCAATAAACTGTTTTGCAAATGCTTCGATGTTTTCCTGTTTGATCGTAAGACCCGCTGCAAAATCATGACCTCCAAAATTCTCAAGCATGCCAGAGAGTTGCTTAAGAGGGGGAAGTAGGGGGTATTCTGGGATTGTTCTTATCGAGCCTTTACCGAGGTCCTGCTCAATGGCAATTAATACGGTCGGTCTATTATATTGTTTAGCAATCCTGGCTGTAATAATCGGAATAATCCCTGGGTGCCATTGATTAGAAGAGAGGACGATCGCTTTTTCCTGTAAAATTTCAGGGTGAGTTTTAATATACTCTTCGATCAGTTCTGAATCTTTCCTTTCTATTTTCTGTCTTTCAATATTATTTAGGTCGAGCTCTTTCGCTAGATTTTCCGCGCCAATCGGATCTCGAATAAGCAGAAGCTCGACTCCTTTAATGGGGTCTGCAATTCTACCTAAACTATTTAAACGAGGTGCGACTTTCGAGGCGATATCAATCGGGGTAATTTCACCGAGCTTTAGATCACATACGGAAAAGAGTTTGCTGAGGCCAATCCGTTTAGTTTTTCTCAGTTGTTTCAGCCCGTATCTTACAAGGATTCTATTTTCGCCAAGTAATGACCCCATATCGGCAATGGTTCCTAAAGCTACCAGGTCGAGATATCGTTTTAAGTCGATTTTAGAGGCACTAATTTCGCCGTTAGAAATCAGTGTATTTGTCATCGCGTGGGCTAGTTTAAATGCCACACCCACGCCTGTAAGATTTCTGTTCGGGTAGGTGCTGTTTAATAATTTAGGATTTAATGTTGCGACGCAGTGGGGAAGTCTCGCAGTGGGTTCGTGGTGATCTGTGATGATCACATCGACTCCGCGCTGGACCGCTTCAGCAATTTCATCGGCCGCTGTGATACCACAATCCACTGTAATCAGCAGTTGGCACGAGTGATGAACGGCATAATTAATTGCATCATGAATTAAGCTCTGATTTAAGGAGATCCGATTGGGTACGTAAAAAAGAACCTGCGCGCCGATATAGCGTAAAAATTCTGTTAGTAACGCAGAGCCTGTCATTCCATCGACGTCGTTATCTCCGTAGACGAGAATAGTCTCTTTGTTTTTTAACGCTTGTGTAATCCTGTGAACCGCTTTATCCATGTCTGGGAAGAGATGAGGGTCATGGAGATTCGGTAGCTTGGCATACAGGTAATCGTGAATTTCTTCTAAGGAATCAAAGCCTCTTGCTGCTAGAATGTGTGCGGTCACAGAGTGTATATTAAACTCTCTGATGATGGTTTTTACCCATTCCGGATCAACATCTGGATAAACCCATGTTGGTTCACGATGTAGTGCTCGATGTTGCATCCGGTAGGGCTCCCTAAAGTTCGCTTGTAGGCTGTTGATCAGCCTGTAAAGGAATAGTCGTTTTTATTGCTTTGTGATTAGGCAATAAATAGGGATTTCTGAGCAAGCGCAAAAGCGATTTATTTCTATGTTTTATGCTTTTTTGCGCTTAGCTAACATTCGCGATTCTATTCCTTTTGTTGGAGCTTTTTCTGTTATGAAAAAACAAAAGAAGAGGTGTCGCTATAAATAGAGAGGATAAGGTTCCGAAAATCACGCCCATAGCCATAACAAGAGAAAAGCCTAGTATAGTGGTGCCTCCGAGAAGAATCAGAGGGAGCAATACCAGTAGCGTCGTTCCTGAGGTCATAATTGTTCTGCTTAGAGTGACATTAAGCGAGTGATTAATGATGTCCTTAAAGGATCCCTTTTTCATCGATCCCAGGTCTTCTCGTATTCTATCAAAGATAATAATTGTATCGTTGAGTGAATATCCAACAATTGTCATTAAGGCTGCGATGATATTTAAGTCGATTTGCACAGGGACCCTGCATGCATGCAGAATAACAAGAGCTCCAATAGTTAATGCGATATCATGAGCCAGGCATAGAATCGCACTGATTGCATACATGAACTCAAAACGAATAGTGATGTAAACTAAGATGCTTAAGAGAGCAATCAGGAGTCCTATCACTGCATTATTTCTCATTGTATCAGACATTTGACCACTCAGCTCAGACCAATTAGCATCGAGCTCCATTAAGCTTGGTGCGGTTAGCGGTAGATGATTTTCGTTCAGGGTTGAGACAATCCAATCAATTCGGGGATTATTTCCAGGATAATAAGATGTTGTGGTGTCTTGTCCACTATGCATATTATAAAAAGGTTTCCCTTTCTGGTTGATTGCTCGACTTAAGAATAACTTGATATTATTGGGAGGACTCAGTTCCCTGATTTGGAAATCTTGATTTGTTAACCCTTTGTTCATTAAGGCTTGTTCAATAGAGGTTCTGTATTCTGTTGCGGCTGTTGGTTTGATTTCTAGATTCAGTGCATAGCCTCCGGTAAAATCCATGCCTATCAGGGTGCTCTTCTGAGACGTAAATAGGAGAAGACCGATTACTATGATAATAGACGATAGAATGAGGGCACTCATTTTATGTTTCAAAAAATCAAAGTTTTGTTTTTTAAACCAATTTAGCATGTGTAGTTTTTTGTTATTAGGATTTTGTACCCATCTAGCAAAAAAGAACTTCGTCATAAATAAAGCGGTAAACATGGAAGAGAGGATACCAATGATTAACGTAAGGGCAAATCCT
Organism: Chlamydia trachomatis; assembly: GCA_945905275.1. Lineage (GTDB taxonomy): Bacteria > Chlamydiota > Chlamydiia > Chlamydiales > Rhabdochlamydiaceae > VGMB01. The sequence goes on along the minus strand of CAMDPQ010000047.1, from coordinate 2,739 downwards.
TTGATCGGTCCTGAATCAAAATGTAAAAGAATCATCCCCGCAATCACTGTTGTCACATTGGAATCAAGGATGGCTGAGAATGCTTTCTGATATCCAGCTTGGATAGCACTTGCCAGTCTGCCAGAAATGGAGAATTCTTCTCGGATTCTTTCAAAAACAAGGACGTTCGCATCGACTGCCATTCCAACGGTAAGAATTAATCCAGCAATCATAGGAAGGGTAAGTATCGCTTGGATGTTTTGCAGGGTTGCCCACATAATAAGGAGGTTAAAAACCACTGCAATAGAGGCTATCACTCCTCCAAAACGGTAATATCCTATCATCATGGAGATGACAAGGATTAAGGCGATAACGGTCGCTAAGATTCCCAGATGTCGTTCTTGGGCTCCAAGATCAGGGCTGACATTTTTTTCAGACAAGATTTTTGGGGTAAAAGTTAACGATCCTGCTTTTAGGTCTGCTTCAAGTTGGTTAATTTCTCTTTGAGAGAAGCTGCCAGATATCATAGCACTGTCTTGTAAAGCAGAATCTAAAGTAGGAGCGCTCACAATTGTTCCGTTTAGAATCACAGCCATTCTCCATCCATTACCTTGGGAGTAGATCTCATTGGATGTGCCAGCTAGATGTTCTTTAGAAAAAGGAGTTGTCCATGCAGAAAGGTCATTTCTTGGGTGAATTTTTTCTCCCGTATTCGAGCTTGCAGTGGTTTTGACTCCGAAGGATAGGAAGTTTCCTTTAGAGGGGTCATAAGAAGCATGCACATTTTCGAGACTCGATCCTTCTAGTGCAAAGTTATTAAATACCAGCAGTAGCGGATGAGTTTGTCCATTCCATTGGGTGTAATCATCGCCGCGGAATACAGCAATTTTCGAGTAGACCTGGTCCAAGGTATTGGAGATCATAGGGTCGGCTGGATTTGCAAGCCTTAGTCCATTATCGAATAAGAGCTTGGCCGATTCAGTTCTTGGTTGCGCCACTAGCTGGTCTACTGCCTCACCAAACAGATGTTTCCAGGCGAGAGCATTCAGGTCATCGGGGTTGTTTTTCCCTGTAACGACAGCTTCATTCCAAACATCTTGTAAGAATCGTGATACAGATTCCGCGAGCAATCCGTTTTTAGGGGAAAACTTTTCATTGACCACATTAAAGTACATAGAAGATGCTCTAACCAGTTCGGATGCAGACAGTCCTTGAGAACCAGGGAAATCTAGTGTAATGTAATTACCTTCCTGCCGAATTGCGACCTCAGAGAGCCCCATTTTATTGACTCGCTGATACAGTTCGTTAATACCTTGCTTGATGTCTAATTCATTCGTTACTATCTTATTGTTACTGTCAGTTAATTGGATTTGCACCGTTTTCCCTCCAGAAAGATCAAGACCCCAATGAAGCACTTTGCGATCATCTCCTCTAAAGTATTTTGCTGCGCTAAGAGTTAGATTACTCCAGAGCGGATTTTTAGTAGGTTTGGGTACATCAAAGAAGGATGCGCCTTTAAGGTTAATTTGTGCGGCTCTATAATCATCACGCCATTTTAATAAATCTTCGTGAATAGCATTGTCGATTTTATTCTCTGTGAGGATGCGTTGTTCTAAATCGGAGAATTCGAGAAGTGCGTATCGTTTTGTCCCATGGACTTCAAAGTTTTCACGAGAGGCTGTTAAAACACTCAGAAAATAGTCTGGCGCTTCAAAGATATAGTCGTCAGAAAAGTTTTTGTTTAAAGGGAGTGTTGAGCCTGAAAATCCTATAAAACCACACTTCTGGAGAGTTTGTCTTAGTTGGTGGAAGTTTTGCAGGAAAAGTCTAGTGGATTCAGAGTCTGGACTTTGTTCGTGCTTTTTAAGAATCCTGTCGAATCCTTTTGCGATGACGTAGATAGAATTCATCCGAAAACCCTGTTCCGGGCTTTTCTGTTGTGCTACAGGAGAGTAGATGACTAAACCGAGCTTTTTCTCTTCTAAGCTCAAGCTCGCATAGGTTTCATAATCCCATATAGGAAAAGCATCTGATTTAAGATCTGGATGTGTAGGATTCCATGTGCTCACTAGGGCTTGTTGCACTGCTTTAGACTGGGCTGCCGCTATCTCACCTAAACGGAATGCCAGGAAGCTATTGCTAGCAGCCAGTTCGCTTAAGGCAAGGGTGAAGCTTTTTTCAAAAGGAGTGATGTTTTCACCGGTTTGTCGATTTACATAAGCAATTTGATTATAAATAATTTGTTCAGCATCATTGGCCGTCGATTTTGTCGAGTGAAATTGCGCGATCCTATCTGTGACATCTACGTATGGGGTAATGAGGATCTTCCCGTTTTGCCAATCAATTGCTATGTTTTCAAAAAATGGGTTTTTTCCATCTAGATCAAATGTTTGCACGGTCGATACATTCCCATCATTTTTGAAAGCGCTTTCCATGCTTGCGCCTACCGATGCATAGGTCCATGGAGCTTTTCCTGACGCTAAAGCCAGTTGGTTTGTTTTGATTAGCTCAATTGTAGCTTCTAGAGACCGCTCTCTATACGCAAGGGTTTGCATTTGCTGCATCTCAGGGGATTCAGGTAATGCATGCGTGCTTAGCCCTTTTTTTTCTGTAGATATCGTATCTTTAACCGATTCAAGTTTTGCTATAAACTTTTGAATCAGCTCTTGCTTGCTCCCTTCTTGAATTTGGCTGAAGCTTCCAAAAAAGCGTCTAGCAGAATCCGTATTAGACCCAAACGCTTTTACAAAAGATTGAAGA
>CAMDPQ010000046.1 GCA_945905275.1 Chlamydia trachomatis | reverse complement strand
TCACATAGCACTTATTGTACGTTTTCCTCTCCCTCAAAACCTTCCATAATCTCTCAATAGGATTCAAATTCGGTGAATATGGAGGTAGATAATGCATCCTATTTTTTGATGTTATGAGATATTTCTAAAGCTTTTTATTTTTATTAGAGCGGCCATTATCAAAAACTAATAGTTTACCCGATCCCTAATAAACCCTAAGCCTGTAAATGACATGACCACCCTCAGTAAAAATAGAATTCCTGCATTAGAATGAACTCTGGACGCAACCAGGACACCTGCAAAATACTATTTTATAAAACCAATGTAAAGAGATGATAAATGAGTGGATGAAAAAATATATATTTACAAATCTAAATGCAAGAAGACTAATCAAAGACGCGAGGAGCGCTTACACCAAGAGGCAGGCCCAATAGGTCCTGAGGAGATGATCGATGGCTCGTACTCGATCTTTAAATATCCCAATGCGCTAAATTTTGCTAATTGCCGATTAATAGATAGAGGATTCTGAGAGAGAGGATTGCCAGAAATTTTTAATGTTTTAATATGCACTAAACACCCAACAGAACCAAACTGATCTGGCAATTTCTCCATACCCAGCCAACTTAAATCTAAGCAACCATTAAACTGGTCTGGATACTCAAGATAATCGCGCAAGCGCCTTAAGACTTTAAGCTCGTTCACATCGGCGCTATAGTGCGGCTTATATATTTTCTTCTCTAGCTCATGAATCTCATTAGCTAAAGACTTAATCCACCCTTGTCTTTCTAGCTCAACGTCTTGAGGCATAGCCTGTGTAATGTTATATATCGATGTATAATGAGAAGTCAATGACTTTAGACTCAAGATCGATGAAGCTTTCCATAACCAAGAAATGCCAGCTAGACCGATACCTGCGATCCCACCAGTCAAAATATGATCCATATAGGGTGCTGGATCAAATAGAGGTAGAGCAAGGGTCGCATGAACAACGTCTCTAAGACAACAGGCACCATAAACAGAAAACGCCATTAATAACCTTTGTGGGCTTGTACTGATTGCCTGAACACCTACTTTATATGTTGCAAAAAGAGTCTTATACACCCAAAATTCATTCTGCAATGACGCTTGGTTCAGTCTCATTAATTCAAGATTATATGCAGCTTTGATTTTTGGAGCAAACACAGGGAGGTTTACATCATCCGAGCTATGAAGACACTCGGAAAAAGGAATCTGAGCCAAAAAGATCGTTTTTGGCAAGGCACTCGCCACTTTAGACGACTCTGTCTGTATGGATCGTATGCCACCTATAAGAGATCCGCGGACAACACCTAAACAATAAGACTGAGCGGGGTGCATGCCACGACTAATAGCACACCTAATTATAGACATGAATTCCTGTATTAGCTTATTATAATATTAATTATTATAACACTGAAATTAATAAACTATAAACGAAAACATTAATTTAATTAGTAAAATAAATGATATACTTTTGTAAACTACAAGCGATAAGAGGATTAGACGCGAGTGTGATGTAGGCAGAAAGTTCCAAATGGACTGCAAAAGAAGGAATTGCAACTTTATCCTTCAGCAACACCCAAAACTCTAGCTTTTAATGAAGATTCGAAATAACATTTAGCTTTTTTCAATTTCAACTTAAGATTAAAACACCATGTTTCAGCCAGAAAAAATTCGCAATATAGCGATCATTGCCCACATTGACCATGGCAAAACAACCATGCTTGATAGCCTTCTTAAACAATCTAATAACTTTCGTGACAATGAAAAGATCCCAGAACGTGTGATGGATAGCTTCGATCAAGAAAAAGAACGTGGCATCACGATCTTTGCTAAACATACAAGCATTTTCTTTGAAGACTACAAAATTAATATTATCGACACTCCCGGGCACGCTGATTTTTCTGGTGAAGTAGAGAGAGTCTTAGGTCTTGTGAACTGTGTACTCCTTCTAGTAGATGCGCAAGAAGGGCCTATGCCACAAACACGTTTTGTGTTATCACAAGCTCTAAAAATGGGCCTTAAACCGATTGTAGTCCTGAACAAAATCGACAGACCTCATGCAGATCCAGATAGAGCCCTGAATCTCACGTTCGATCTGTTTGTTGAACTGGGAGCGACAGATGATCAACTCGACTTCACCATCTGCTATGCCTCTGGTCTTTCTGGTTTTGCAACGAAAGAGCTAAGCGATCCTAGAGTAGACATGCGTCCTTTATTCGAACTCATCATTGAAAAAGTTCCCGCACCTCCAGGAAACATCGACCTTCCTTTTCTTATGCAAGCAACGACACTTAGCTACGATGATTTTGTAGGCAGACAAGCTTGCGGAAGAATCTTAGAAGGTAAAATTAAAAAAGGACAATCGATCACCCGTATAGATAAAACCGGTCACCCTACCCAGCACAAGGTAGTGCGCATAGAAGGATACCACGGTCTGAAAAAAGTCGAACTAGAAGAAGCCGGCGTCGGCGATATTGTTAGCCTGTCTGGCATGCCTGAGATTATGATTGGAGACACTCTATGTGATCCTCATCATGTGGTACAACTACCTCCGATCACGCTTGCAGAACCAACACTCTCTATAGAAATATCCGTTAATAATGGCCCTTTAGTAGGCAGAGATGGCAAACACATCACAATGAATAAAATCCGTGATCGACTCATGCTGGAAAAAAGAGCGAATATCTCTTTGAAAATCGAAGATTCTGATGTTCGGGAAGACTCGATCCGCGTCTGTGGTCGTGGTGAATTACATCTGGCAGTTCTTATTGAGACCATGAGACGGGAAAACTATGAATTTGTGATTTCTAAGCCTCAAGTCATCATTAAAAAAATAGATGGCGTGGATCATGAGCCTCTTGAAGTGGCGCATATTGAAATCCCTCAAGACTTTTCTGGTCCTGTAATCGAAGAACTCTCTCGAAGAAGAGGGGAAATGAGAGCGCTAAGTACTAATGAGCATAACATCACGACCATTGAATTCCTGATCCCGACTCGAGGCCTAATGGGATATAAAAACGAATTTATGACAGTGACACGAGGCCTTGGTATTCTGACTTCCATATTTGACGCTTATGCCCCATGGAAAGGAGCAATCCCTGGTAGAACTAAAGGAGCTCTTATCTCCAATGGACCAGGTAAAGTCACAGCGTACGCCTGCTTTAGTATCCAAGATAGAGGATCTCTGTTTGTGGGACCTGGCGAAGAAGTCTATGAAGGGATGGTTGTTGGGGAAAACAGTAGAGATAATGACTTAATGGTCAACGTCGTACGTGGTAAGCAGCTTACCAACGTCCGTGCATCTGGCAGTGATGAAAATATTATCCTCACTCCTCCTCGCACATTCACCCTTGAGCAAGCCATTGATTTCATCCAAGATGATGAGCTTGTCGAGGTTACACCCCATTTTATTCGCCTTAGAAAGAGATATCTTTCTGAAGCTGATAGAAAGCGCAAAGGATAACTTTTCAAGCCATTTGTTAAAAAACCCTGAGTCATAAGCTCAGGGTTTTTTATGCCTCAACCCCCTCTACAAAATCCATTTACCTACCAACTATCGATTGCTTTTCGCCCCCTCTTATGCTACACCATTACTGACCCATAAAACAAAGGGGCCATTAACATGCAAATAGAGACTCCTTCCAAGGAAAAGATCTGGGAAATGTTCAACCATATCTGCCAGACGTATGATCAAGTCAATCGAGCTATGACAGGAGGACTAGATCAACGATGGAGAAAACAAGTGGCCCGTTTATTACCCAAGAAAAACGGTCTATCTTTATTAGATTGCGCAACAGGCACAGCCGATCAAATCCTCTCTATCATGAAGCATACCTCCTGCGTGCAAGAAGCAGTAGGTATTGATCTGGCAGACCAAATGCTTGCCATAGGCAAGAAAAAAATACAGGCAACACCCTATGCACAGAAGATTCAACTGATCCACGCAAGCGCTTTAGACATCCCCTTTCCAGATGACACCTTTGATTGTGTAACTATGTCTTTTGGGATACGCAATGTAACATGCCCTACAAGGTGCTTACAAGAAATCTATCGGGTATTAAAACCATCAGGAAGAGTCCTTATTTTGGAGTCATCGATCCCCTCCCACCCGATGATCAAACAGATGCATAAGATCTACTTGCGCCAAATTCTCCCAAGACTGGGTGGATGGCTATCTGATAAAAAAGAGGCGTATATCTATTTAAATCAAACGATCGAAACATTTCCCTCAGGCAAACAATTTCTCAGCTTGTTAGAAAGCACCCATTTTATAGAAACAAAAATGTATCCCCTGCTCTTTGGTGCTGTAACTATCTACCAAGGAGATAAGGTGAAGGGCGATCTAGAGTGAAATATACGATCACTATAGAGGATCAACAGTATGTCATAGAAAGAAACGAAAAAACCATCGAGCAAATCAATCTGATAGAGTTCTTACAACAACAAGCTCTCTATCCGAAATTTTTTTGGAAAAGTAGAGGATCAGATGAAACCACTTTGGCAATAGGCAGCTGTATCCAAATGCATGCAGTGCCAACCTCTATACAAGCGGATTCACAGATCCGATTCTATGGAGGGATCTGTTTTCCTTCAGAAGTAAACCACTCTACTTTATGGCAGCACTTTCCTCCCTCCTTCTTTTTTCTACCCTCTATGGAAATTATACAAAACCCTTCTACGACGCGCCTGATTACCTATAAAAAAACAGGCACTAGCTCAACCCCTAAGATTCAACGGGAACCAGAGCAGGTTCCTCCTATAACCACTTCATGCAAGCGAAGTGATCTGCCGATAAAAGAGGACTGGATTCCCCTTATTGAAAAAGGACTCGATCATATAGCACAAGGACACCTAATTAAAATGGTCTTGGCACGCATGACAACGTGGCAAGCATCCAGTAGAATCGATCCTTACGCTCTTTTACAAACACTGCAGGCACGATCTCTGAATACAACACTATTTTTCTTGATGGTGCAAGAGGGAGATACTTTTTTAGGGGCAACACCCGAAAAGCTCTACACTAGAAACCGCAGAAAGATCCATACAGAAGCTCTTGCTGGCACCACCCTAAGAGGTGCAACACAAGAGGAAGACCTACTCTATCAAAAGACTTTACTACACAGCCGGAAAGATAAAACAGAAGTACAGGCGGTAGAAAACTTTCTGACAAAAGCCTGCGAGCCTATCACCTCGGAGATGAGCTGGGATCAAGACTATAGAATCATACAAACCACAAAAGTACAGCACCTATATAAAGAGCTCTACGGCACGCTAAAAGAGGGGGTTACCGATACAGACCTACTCAAAAGACTCCACCCCACCCCCGCTGTCGCAGGCCTTCCACAAAAGGCGTCTTTATCTTTTATTCAAGAGCATGAATCATGGGATCGAGGCTGGTATGCAGGCAGTATGGGTTGGATAGGTCAAGACGCTGCGGATTTTGCCGTAAGCATTCGTTCGGCTCTGATCTCTTCTGATAAGATCCATGTGTTTGCAGGAACAGGGATTGTTGAAGGATCCGACCCCCATAAAGAATGGGAAGAATTAGAACATAAAATCTCTCAATTTGGAGAACTTTTTTTATGAGTGATGATCCAGGAGCAATCAATGAACAGTGGGCCTATCATATCATCGATCTCCTCGTTCGGCAGGGGATCCGTTATTTCTGTATCGCCCCCGGCTCCCGCTCCAGCCCCCTGATCTTAGCAGCGGCCAATCACCCTGACGCAGAAACATTTGTACATTATGATGAAAGAGGGCTTGGATTTCATGCTCTTGGGTATGCAAAAGCTTCTCAGAAAGCTGCGGTAGTGATAGTAACATCAGGGACGGCAGTGGGCAACCTTATGCCAGCTGTTATGGAGGCAAGAGCCTCCCACCTCCCTATGATGATCTTGTCAGCAGACCGTCCCCCTGAGCTCAGAGACTGCGGTGCTAACCAAACCATCCACCAGATCAACCTCTTTGGATCCTTTGTGAAGTGGCAGACAGACCTACCCTGTCCCTCGTCCGCTCTGCCAGAGAGATTCTTAAGCTCTATCCTCTCCTATGCCGGTTTTATCACACATGATCTACCAGCAAGCCCTATACACATCAACTGCATGCTCAGAGAGCCTCTACACTCTAGTGACCTGCATTTCTCGATTCCTCCACCACAAGAGATTACCTATTACAATAAAACGGTGACTACCCTGTCTGATGAAGATCTTGTCCTCTTATCTCAGAGGCTGAGCAGTTATAGCTCTGGGCTCATTTTTGTAGGATCCGTTAGCAATCCGGCAGATGCTTCGGCCATACTGGCTCTTGCTACGATCATGCACTGGCCGGTGGCCTGTGATATCACCTCCTCCATTCGCTCAGGATCGAATCATCCACTAGTGATCCCCTATTTCGATTTACTCGTCCAAACACAAGAGATACAACCGGTCGACTGCGTCCTACACTTTGGTGATAGAAATGTATCTAAAAGAATAAGTGAATGGCTCAGCATACAAAAAGGGGATTACTTTGTAATCGCCGAACACACAGACCGTTTTGATCCTAAATACCGGATCGACTATAGATATACCTGTAATCTATCTTGGCTATGCCATGCTCTGATACCCCTTACTCAAACAATACCATCGAGCCTACTAGACCATCTGCTAGATCACAGTAAACAGCTCAGTCACATTCTCGATTGCGACATCTTCGATCAGGACTCGATTAGCGAACCTTATCTCTTTTATTTTTTAAGCCACACTTTACCTCGCCATTGGCATCTATTTATTGGCAATAGCATGCCGGTACGAGATGCTGACACCTTTTTTTATCCACAAGACTTTCGCGGTAATATCTTCGTGAACCGAGGGGTCTCTGGGATCGATGGCAACCTCAGTACAGCAGCAGGGATTGCAGCAGCCCTTCAGCAGCCCTTGGTCGCGATTGTAGGAGACCTGACATTCATGCATGATATGAATGCGTTAGAGCAAATCGCTCAAAGCAAAACGCCGATCATCTTGATTGTGATCAATAATGGTGGTGGCGGCATTTTCTCCTTTTTACCTATCAATAAAAAAGGGAAAGAATTTGAAACCTTTATAGCCACGGCCCATGCAAGATCTTTTATGCCGTTAAGCTCTTTTGTAGAATTAGACTTTTTCTGCCCAGAGCATACGCAAGCTTTAGATCTTATTTGGAGTGACCTATGTAGAAACCCAAGAACATGTATGATTGAGCTGCATACGAGCAGACAAGAGAATGTAGAGCTTCATACTGATATCATCAAAAAGGTACAACAACGATGCTCCCCTACACCGTCTCCGGGTCTATTACAAATCCTACACTAATTTTTTTTCATGGATTGTTAGGCTGCAAGGAAGATTGGCATCCGGTGATCTCAAGGTTGCAAGAGCAGTTTTACTGCATAGCCCTTGACCTTCCCGGCCATGGACAAGCCTCCAATCCTATAGACCCACTCTCTGCTATCAAAAGTACCATCGATCAATTAGGGATTGAGCATCCCTCTGTCGTGGGTTACTCGTTAGGAGGCAGAATCTTAATGAGACTACAGAAACAGCACCCCTGTTATTTTGGTCACCTTACTTTTTTATCAGCCCACCCAGGGCTGCTTCTAGACGCAGAAAAAAAGAAAAAAAAACAAGACGAAGAGCTTTGGATAGCAAGAATGCAAACCGAGACTACCGAGGCGTTCCTCAAACTCTGGTATGACCAGCCGCTCTTCTCCTCTCTACAAAAAAAGACCACACTCTTTTCATCGATGATCAAAACCCGCAGCGCCCAAAATCTCACTACAATCCTGACACTCTATCAGCAGTGTAGGCTATCAGAGCAAGAGCATTTCACCCTGTTTCCACCCTCGACGACCTTCTTCTATGGAGAAGAAGACCTCTCATATAAAAACCTATATACGCAAAAAAAGTGGAACATCCCGGTCGTATCGATTCCCCATAGTGGCCATGCCGTTCATCTAGAAAACCCAGGCGCATGTGCCAGAAAAATACAAGAGCAACATAAAATATCCAAGGATTAAGTCCAAATTTATGTTCATCGAAACAGCCCAGATTCAGCAACGGCAAAAGCCAGACGTTCTATGAAAGCTACTTTACCCCACCCACTCGTCCGACAAGAAGTAAAGGTAAGCTTCATCCGATTTGAGTGTTTTTTTCGGTGATTGGCTCATTCTCCGGATGTATGGAGACCAAGGAGTTCTCTACTCAGAATGCATTAGTATAGATGTTTGAAGGGGGACCATACCCTGCATGTAAACCGGACTCGGAGTTTTTCCCAGAAAAACTCCTCTGCAGAAACTGCTAGTTGCATTCGGTAAGGATGCTTTCGAGACAATTAAGACAAACTGGGCTTTTTACCTTAGAAACATTAAAGGGAACAAAGGGGTAGATACGAGCCCTGTTGTATTTTTTTTGCTGGCTCTGCCTTCCTTGAGTAGTTGGAAAAGCACTTCTCTTTCTTCTTTCGATAGTCTTACAATATATTTCTGAGTCATGTGTTACCTATTTAGAGGCTATCAATGGAACTATCTTATATTCATTCAACCGACATTACGTGCCCGTTTCTTAACCTCTAGCCCCGATTCAAGCCCCTCGCATAGCGGGAGTTCTAAGACTTTTCCTATTCAAAAAACTAGCCAGAAAACCATCGACAAAATAAGATAGCGAAATAAAAGGACCCCTGAAAATCAAGCGACTCTACATAATAAACACAGCAAACACTCGATAAGGAATCACTAAATATGGCAATAGTCACAAATACCGCTTCTGAAGAAATCCTATGGCAGCTAACCGGAAACTATGGCGATATCCTGTATCACAAGGCAGAGGGGCTCGCTAAAATCACGATTAATCGACCTGAGGTCAGAAATGCATTTAGACCTCAAACAGTCGATGAAATCTCCCATGCACTGAATGAGGCGCGGCAAGATCAAACCATCGGCGTGATCATTTTAACCGGGAGTGGAAAAGAAGCTTTTTGCTCTGGTGGGGACCAGAGAATTCGTGAGCATTCTGGATATCTTGATGCGCAAGGTATACCCAGACTCAATGTCTTAGACCTGCAGCGGCAAATACGTACGTGTCCTAAACCGGTAGTCGCCATGGTCGCAGGGTATGCGATCGGTGGAGGCCATGTGTTACATGTCGTATGTGATTTAACGATCGCAGCAGATAATGCTATCTTTGGACAGGTAGGTCCTAAAGTAGGATCTTTTGATGGCGGATTTGGAGCCGGTTACCTCGCACGTATTGTTGGACAAAAAAAAGCAAGAGAGATCTGGTTTTTATGCAAGCAGTATACTGCCGAAGAGGCTCTTGAGATGGGACTTGTTAACTGTGTTGTCCCTTATGAACAACTCGAATCTACAACCGTTGAATGGTGCAAAAAAATGTTACTGCATTCACCGCTTGCGATCCGCTGTTTAAAATCGGCACTCAATGCCGATTGTGACGGTCAAACAGGATTACAGGAACTAGCTGGCAATGCCACGCTCCTCTACTATATGACAGAAGAGGCGCAAGAAGGGCATCATGCTTTTTTAGATAAGAGAGCTCCTGATTTCAGTAAATTCCCAAAAAGGTCTTAACGCATATGATCCCGTTTAAAATATGGATGCTGGCTGCAAGACCTAAAACTCTTGTTGCTGTCCTATGCCCGATTCTGATTGGCACGACAATGGCGGCATCGCACGGCCCGTTAAACCCTATCATTTTTATTTTTACACTACTTACAGGTCTTGGGATTCAAATCAGCACCAATTTCTGTAACGACTACATGGACTTTCTAAAAGGAGCCGATACCAAAGAAAGAAAAGGGCCTATCCGTGTTACGCAATCAGGTCTCGTATCTATAGAAGCCATGAAAAAAGCCTGTGGCATAACCTTACTATTTACCACATTAACTGGACTGATCTTGTTATGGTACGGCGGCATCGTTATTGGTCTGCTGCTCGCACTATCCCTTCTTTTAGCAGTAGGCTATACCGCAGGACCAATCCCTCTTGCCTATAAAGGACTCGGAGACTTATTTGTCTTTCTGTTTTTTGGACCGATCGCATGTCTTGCAAGCTACTATCTCCAGACTGGTTCATCAAGCCTTGCATGTAACATTTCAGGCATTGCTGTAGGAGCTTTCTCTACTGCCATCCTCGCAGTTAATAACATACGGGATATTGAAGAGGATCAAAAATCAGGCAAACAAACCCTTGCAGTACGTTTTGGGATTGTATTTGGAAAAACAGAATACATCCTCCTGCTAGCTATCCCTGCGATCATAACCATCGTGCTGGGAGCGGAAAAACCCTTACTCCTCATCTCTTTAGGCTACCTTATTCCTGCAAGTCAAACTGCCAAAACACTCCTTTTTACCACTGATGGATCCTTGCTTAATCGCTGCCTTGGCGATACTGGGTTTATTCTATTGCTGTATACTGTCTGTTTTTGTATCGGCTGGATCTATACATGATACGGGATGCAAAAATCTATGAGTTTACCCTACCCTTATCGCACAGGCTGCCTGTGAGAAGAGGATGGATTCTTCATCTGAGAAGGCAAGACGGGAGATCTTCTTGGTCCGAAATTGCACCGCTACCTGGATGGAGTAAGGAAACAAAAGAGCAATCTCTAGCTCAACTCCTTCCTATGCTTATCCCTATAAAACAAGAGGCTATTGCCACAAGCCTGGCGAAGATCCTCAATGATGACACCCTACTACCTTCTGTGAGCTTTGGTCTTTTTAGTGGTTTATATAGCCTACTAAGAGAAGATATACCGCTCAGGTCCTTACCCGTATCTGGCCTTCTACTAGGATCTTATCAGGAAATATTGAACCAAATCCCCGTTCTATTACAGCAAGGTGTGGCATATATCAAAATAAAAACCTCACAGATAACCGCTACCCAAACACACTCGATCATAAAACAGGTAAAAGACCGTGTCCATATCCGCTTAGATATGAATAAAAGCTGGACTCCAAATGAGCTAGACTCTTTTTGCAAATCCTATACAACATCGTGTTTCGACTATATCGAAGAACCTTGTTGCGATCTCCCCTCCTTCTGCTTTCCCCTGGCTCTTGATGAAACTCTCAGAGAGCTGCCACGCCTGGCTCTCGAAAACGTAGCTCATCTGAAAGCTGTTGTGATCAAGCCTATGTTAATGGGTGTGGGTCCCTACGTACAGAGCCTATGCAAAAAAGCCCAAACAAATCGCTGGATTCTATCCCTTAGCAGCACCTTTGAAAGCGGAATTGGCTTGCAGCAAATAGGGCTGTTTTCAGAATTTTTTCAAACAGGAATGGATCCTGCAGGCCTTGACACTATAAAATTCATCCCTTATGACACCTTATTGCATACCCACACAATAGTAAAAGGGCATATACAATGGGCCCTGCCCCATGTGAATATGGATCGCTTACAAGAGATTATTCATGTTTGAATCCCGGTGCCTTGTCGATATGATGAGGCGTGAGATACCCGATGCACCTGCGGTGATCACCGATCAAACCACTTACACCTACCAACAGCTACATGAACAAATTGATAGAACCGCACGGTGGCTGCAAAAAAAAGGAGTGAAAACCGGACAACGGATAGCCTTTATTGCAAAAAATAAACCAGAAACCCTTCTGCTCTTTTTTGCCCTCGCAAGGCTTGCCGCGACATCTTGTCCGATAAGCACGAGAATGCCCATGGAGCAACTTCCTGATTATCTCACGAGGATTGCAGCCTCTTTTTATGTCGATATAGACACCTTCTCTTCCCAGCCGACTGCACAGAGTCTTGGTGCTTTCTTTGTAGAAAAGACCCCCCTTTTTAGTCTGATCTCTTCCTCAGGAAGTAGCAGCTCACCAAAGCTTATCGCACATACCTTAGATAACTTTTACTATAGCGCTCTAGGTTCTAACCTAACTCTTACGCTATCTAGAAAAGATCAGTGGTTGATGTCCCTACCCCTTTATCACGTCGGCGGCATTGCAATCGCCTTCCGATGTTTTCTTGCAGGAGCCTCTATAGTATTCTCGGAATACCCCCTATCGGAGAGTATCCCAAGACATCAAATCTCCCATGTATCTCTGGTCCCCACCCAACTCTATCGGCTCTTATATAAAGTACCCAGTCTGTCCCTACCCTTTCTTAAGGCAGCTCTAATCGGTGGAGCGCCCCTGTCTAGTTCTCTTTTTCAGGAGGCTATACAAAAAGGTCTTCCGATCTTTCCTACCTATGGCATGACCGAGATGAGTTCCCAAATTACGATGGATTCCAACAGCCCCATAGGAAACAAGCTCACCGCAGGCCTACTACTTCCTTATCGAGAGTTGAAAATCAGCGAGGATGGAGAAATCTATGTGAAAGGACCGACTCTCTTTCAAGGTTACTGCACAGATCGTAATCAAATAGAATGCCCAACATGGGAAGGGTGGTTTACCACGCAAGACCTAGGGTCATTAGATCCAGATGGGAACCTTGTTATCCATGGAAGAAAGGATCAGATGTTTATCTCGGGCGGAGAAAACATCCATCCAGAAATGATCGAACGGTACCTTAGCGAACTACCGGGAGTCATCCAATCTTTTATCATACCGATTCTCGATATAGAATTTGGTCAGAGGCCTGTAGCCTTTATACACATGGATGGGACTTTATATAGTGTAGAAGAGATCAAAGAGCGCCTAAAAGCGCAAATACCCAGCTTTTGTATGCCGGTAAAAGTATTCCCTCTACCTGCTGTACATACCATGCAGAATAAGGTCAGCAGAAAAGAGCTTAGGGATCACCTGGCAAACCTTTGACCCCCCACCTATTATGCACCCACTTTTACAAGGGTTGATAAAATTGATCTAAACTCCTCAGGAATTGGTGTTGAGCGTTTGGTTGTATGTCTGGTAAAGACATGGGTGATTTTCGCAGTACCTGCAAGGATTTGTTTGGTTTGATTATAGTAGGCAAAACAGAGGGTAAAAGAGGAGGTCCCCATCTTATCTAACCAGATGCTAATTTCGATCTCATCCCCCATCTCAAGTGGTGCTATATAATCCGCTTCTGCATGTACAACCGGAATCAAATACCCCTCATCGATGAGGGTTTTTATATTACACCCTTTAGGGCGTGAAAAGTTTTCAAAAGCCTCTAGCGCAAGACGTAGCTGATTAGGGAAATAAATCACCCCTGTAAGATCTGTATCATGTAGATAAATATGGGTATGATAACGAAACATAGATGACACAACCTCATCAAAAAATAAGTAAGGTATACTTTATCTAAAATCGTATTTTACAGGGGATAATCTTTTTTTATCCTTTTTTTTAAACCTCTTTCCTTCAATTAGTAAAAAATAAAATCTGATCTAATATCGTTTTAGCCTCACCTTGAGGATTGTGGGAAAAAGACCTGTTTCCTATAATCCGGTCCTTTACCTCCAATTAACCAGGGTGGAGTCATGGACAAAAAAATCCCCGACAGATCCAAGAGTGTCAGCCATTTTTTAGAAAATGTACCACTTTCTCTATCAAAAGATTTTTTAAATCTTGATTTTAGTGAGCACACGCTTTTACCGAACACTTTGTTTCTACAAGGGGAATATCTGCTGTCTCAAGGACAGTTAATCGAAGCTCTTTATCTGTTCGATGAGTCCCTAGAACTGGCAGTAGATAGAGCCAGTCTCTACTACAGACAGGGGACAGCTCTTTTCAGCTACGGACAAGCCCCAGGTAAAGAAAAGGCTTTACTTATTGCTAACAAAAAATTTAAAGAAGCCACCCTCCTCACACCAGATTCCTTTGGATGTTGGCATATGTGGGGTCAGTCTCTTGCCTTTCTAGGAACTACTTTTCAAGAAAAACATTACTTTATAGAAGCAGAAAAGAAGCTGCAGAGAGCTCTATCTTTAAGTAATCAAGAAGAGCAAAGCATTCTTTGGAAACTCCACTCAGAGATTGCAGGCGTTCTTAGCTATCTTGCAAACTCTTCTAAAGAACCTCTAGACTGGCACCTTGCGATAGAACATTTTCAAAAAGCTGTTTCGTATAGCGATAGTTTTCCCCCTGTATTTTGGGATAGTTATGGCAAAGCCTGCTTGCAGCTTTCCTCATGTATTAACGACATCCGCCTATGCGTAAAGGCCATTCATTTTTTTAAATATGCCCTCTCACGCTCACCCTCTACCTTTCCTATAGGATGGAAGCATCTTGCTAAAGCTTTATGGGATCTGTATGAGCATACCCACGATGAAGAACATTTTACCCAAGCTACAGACTGTTTTGCAGCGGCCCTGCAAACCAATGCTAACGATGTAGATCTATGGCTGGACTGTGCCAAGCTATTTTTAGACCATGGTCGAAGAGTCCAAAATAGCAAACACCTTAAATCCTCAATCGATAAATCGGTGAAAGCCTACTCCCTAAATATTCAATCAGCCAAAGCTCTGGCTATATGGGGAGAGTCACTAGCTCTTGTTGGAGAATATGGAGATAGACTAGATCTGCTCCTCGAAGGAGAAAATAAGTTAACTCAAGCCCTTGATATAGATCCAGAGGAGATATCTATCACCTATAGTTACGGCCAGTGTTTGAATAGTTTAGGGAACTATTACCAGGATTCTGACTACCACTATCAAGCCATTGAAAAATTCCAAGAAGGGGTATCGAAAGATCGAACCCTCCATACCAATTGGCATGGGATTGGCATGAGCTATTTTACCATTGGATTTGCAGAACAAAACGAATACATCCTAGCCAAAGCGCTATGGTTTTTTCATAAAGCGATGGAAATTGCTCCTCACAACACCTATTACCAGGTAGATCTTGCCATATGTTTATCAAGGCTTGGGGAATTCTTCCAAACACCCCAATACCTAGAGGAGTCTATTGAACAGTTTGAAAAAGCGTTACAACTGCAAAAAAATGCGGTATATCTACATCCAGAATGGCTCTTGCATTACGCGAGAACACTCGACTTATATGGAGATCATCATGAAGAAACGGTCTACTACACAAAAGCACTAGAGCTACTATCTCATGCCTTGATGATGAATCCCGAATTAGATGAGGTCCATTACCAAATGGGGCTCTCTTTCTCCCACCTCGGCGAGCTCACCCTCGAGATCAATAACTTTTATAAAGCGCTTCATTATTTTAAGCTGGCTGCCAAACAAGACGAAGAGAATGATAGCATTCTGCTAGACCTAGGCATCACTCTAATTAACATTTCGGAGTGCACATCAGACCTTGCCGAGGTGGATACATGTCTTGCTGATGCCGAAGTTAAACTAACGCAATCAGCAAAATCAGGAAACCTCACTGCCTACTACCAACTCGCCTGTTTATATTCTTTAACAGGTCGCTATGAAGAGGGGCTCCGTTTTCTCAAAAAAGCAGATACTTTTGATGCCTTACCCTACCTGGAAGAAATTCTCGAAGACGATTGGCTAGAAGCATTACGAAACACCTCAGAATGCAGGGAGTTTCTATTAATCTTAGAGAAGAAGGCAAGCTTGCAGCAATAGATCTTTACCCATCTACCAGATTTACCCTGTGAATGGATGTA
>CAMDPQ010000045.1 GCA_945905275.1 Chlamydia trachomatis | reverse complement strand
TTTTGATAGGTAGGTCCCAAGAGCGCGTGGTCTATTCTAAGGGAGGATGGGATCCATTTATGTTTGGGGAGTTGGCAGGTTACAAATTCGATGATATAGGAAGGGTTGTGCATGAACTTTTTACCCATCCAGCCGGTTACTAGATCTTGATCAGAGTAGATATTGACTGCTTGTAGGGCGTGATTGTTGGACATGGGAACGCTGGGAGCGATTCCAAGGTAGAGAAAATTTTTTTTCATCATACCTAGTTGGTGTGCGCTCATCCCTTCCACCGCTCGTGTGGCAATGCCTCCGCCCCGGCTGTGGGCGATATGCACCCAGAGGGCTTCTGGATTGATATTAAAGAGTATTGTGCTTGCTGCAGTAAAATATTGCCGCGTTAAAGCCGTCATGACTGTTTCCTTGGTATTGGCCATCTCATGACACGATTGTGTCAAGTCAGAAAGAAGTGTATTCGAGGGGTTATATAAAGACAAAATAAGCGAGTCGTTAGGCACAAATTCAGAGAGGCGATTCATGACGTATTTATTTTCTTCAAAGCTTGTCTGTATCCCATTTTGAAAAGAAAGAAAACCCACGATCTTACCTTCCTCTGGAATGATCTCATGAAAGTGGTTAAAAAGATTTATTTTTCCTTGCTGCAACTCTTCAGCTGAGAAACTAAGCTTCGAAAAGTCTCCTCCTTTTATCAGCCAGTCCACGTCGACTCCATTAATACTTCCTTTTAAAGCTTGAACCTCTCGAAAGGGATTGATGTTGTTTGATCGGAATAGATGTACAGGCACCTCCATATGAACCTGAAAGTCGGAGGGAAAAGGTTCTCCAAAAAGACCAAAAAGATCGAGTCGATTCGTCGGTGAGTTGAGCAGATACGCATACACATTCACTCCATCTGCATAGCCCATAGGATCTGGTGTGATCCACCTTCCCATCTCAGGGTCATAAAAGCGAAGGCCAAAACAAATCAAGCCTTCTATAGAGCGTTTAGAGCTAAATCGCCATGGACAGGGATCATCCTTATTCTCTATCATATTCTGGCCAAAAGCATCGATAGGCTGGAGCGCTTGGGTTACCCCGTCCATAGAGGCAAGAGCGATGATATTGCCGCGTAAATCATGGAGCGGGATAAAAAACTCCCCTGCCAGCTCGATAGCTACTGATCCACCTACATCAGCTTTCAGTCCAAGTCCTAGAATTTTCAGCTCTTTAATCGATCCACAACCATCTAAACAGCCTATTTCGGTTTCTTGGTTATAGAGAAAGCGCTGCAGGCTCTCCTCGGTTTTTTTGCCTATTAAACGGGAGAGGGGGTCGTAAAAGAACTCTACTTTTTTCTCGTCATTATCATAAATCTGGGTGAGCCTGCCCAATGCATCATACTGATATTCTGTTGTTCTTTCAGGACTGCTCTTTTGGATCATCCGGCCATCACCGTCATAGGTCAGCTCGTATCCCTTATATTCTACGAGTTCATTATAGGGGCTGATTTTAGCCTCTTTTGGATTGCCGTGTGAGGTGAAAGCATGGGGCCTATCTCCCTCTTTTGTTAGCTGTTGCAGCGCGTCGTACTCATAGTCTATCGTACTCGTAAGAGAGTGAAAGGCCTGTGTTATAAGACCTGATGGGCCGTACGTTACACTCGCTTGGTAGTAGGGGCTCGACTGGTGTAAGACCCTTTCTAGCAGGTCATGTTCTGTACGGGCCACCGTTCCATCAAGATAGGTTTCCTCACTGACATGTCCTGTCGGATCAAAGGAGTTATAACGATGTGTGACAATATGGCCGTTTTTTGTCTGTCTTGTGACCGACTCCATATGAAGGGAGGAATAAGTATAAATGATACGGGACAGGTCAGGTAAGGTAAGGCAGGTGCATCGCCCCAGAGGGTCATACTCCCATAGATAACGCAGTCCCTCGGAAGAGATCTCCTGGATCAGATGGCCACAGAGATCATAGTCCCTTTGTAAAAAGCTGCTAGAGATCAAATCTTCTAGGTAAATCGGAGCCATCCCTTTACCGTAGTGGTACCGGTAGTCGATCGAGCCATCTGTACTTTTTTGTGAAACAAGCCGGTCTAATCCGTCATAGTCATATAAAAAACTCGTGCCACTAGGCAGGGTTTTTTGAACGATACGCCCTTTTAGGTCGTACTCATAGTACGTCGTTTTGCTCTCAGCCTCTGTTTCTGCAATCACTCTGCCACAAGCATCATAATCCCATGTGATGACATGCTCTTGATTGCTGCTCAGATCTTGGCAACCTGACGAGACTTGTCGGCTTTTATTGCCCCCTTTGTCATAGAAAAAATCTTCGCGCAGTGTTTGTTGTCCTTCAGGGTCGAGTTGGATCCTCTGTCGACATCTTTTTTGTGTGTCAAAGGTCTCTATCTGGATCAGTCCTAATGGATTGATTGTCTTTTTTTCTAAGACGGTTTGATCTAAGGTGTTTTGTCTTTCATATAGAGTAAATTGATGGGTATAGCCTAAAGGGTCGGTATGAGAAGAGAGTCTGCCTTGTGTATCATACATCAAATGGTCTGTTGCAACCCCCTGTGATGTGTGTCTACCTATTTCGACTTTACGGTTTTCTTCATCATAGATAAATTCCATGATATTTTCTTGGTGTCCTCTTTCATCCTCTATCCATTGCTTGATCACGCGTCCTGCTACATCATGTAGTTCGATATAAGATGTCTGGTGATCTGTAGTTTTTTGTCTAAACCCGAGGGTGTCATAAGCATAGGTTTTACTGTGCTCTTCTGCTCGTTCTTCGATGAGACGCCCGGCATCATCATACTTGTAATATGTTGTCAGCCCTAAGCTATTGGTATGGCTGAGGAGGTGTAGGGGATTGTAGGTCCAATGCTCTTCTGTTAACAGTTCTGAGTCAGCAGAAAGAACTCTCTTTTCTGTCATCCTTTTGAGGTAGTCATATGCAAAATAGACGGTGGTTCCATCAGGGTGGGTTGTGCTGTGAAGTGTTTCATTTTTTCCGTATACATGGCGAGTTTGCCCTCCATCAGGATGGGTAATACATACCGGTTTTCTAAGGCTTGTATATTCGGTGTGTGTGGTTTCATCACGAGGTGTGGTCGTAGAGCTTAGATTGCCGTACCTATCATAATCATAGAGAATCCTAGGCTCATACATCACCCCATGTTCGTCTTCTACCTGAGGGAGTGTCGATACAACACAGCGCCCTTGGTAGTCGTAAGCTTGATGCGTTGTATTGCCTTGTGGGTCGGTTTTTGAAAGTAACCTGCCCTTGGCATCATACAAGAAGCTCGTGCACCTGCTGATTCCTTCGTTATCGATTTCTTCTTCTTGCAGGCATCGCCCCATTGCATCATAGGTCCACTTTTTTTCTAAAGAGCCTACTTCTTTCGATTGAATCCGTGATCCAAATGGGTCATATAAGTAGGTGTTTTCTTGCCCCAGTGGAGTGATTTTTTTTGCGACGTTGCCCATGTGATCGTACTCGGTATAGACCGTATATCGGTACTGATTATCACTATCATAAAGGGCCTCTTCTATCAGTTGTTTTTTTGGAGAGTATTTTTTTTCAATCCGGCTGAGTAAGATCTCCTGATGGGAGTCTATATCGAGATAAAACTCTGCTACCTCCTCGATCAGACCATTTTGAGGGTGCAACATATATTGTTGGATCTTGCGTCCGGTAAGCCCTGTTACATCTTCATAGCTAAGACCTATTCCATCATCAGATACCTTCTTATAAAGCAGATGGTCTTGGTCATAAAAAAGGAATTCTCGCGCAAAAATCGCGCCTTGATAGCGTATGATTTTTTTTGTGAGAAGGTCTGTGTTCTCTTGGTAATGATACTCGTACGATAAACCGGATTCTTCCTCTTCTTTGAGCAGAAGATTGCGTGCTGGATGATAGGAGAAGCTTTTGGTATAGGATTCAGCATGTTCAATAGATCCATCAGGGTTCAAGTGAAAAAGACCCTGTTGAGTCCCTGTGATATCTCCCCAGAACGTTTCTTTTATCACATTACCTGCCAGGTCATAGCTGAAGGTTTTAGCAAATAAGGGATATTGTTTTTGATCCAGCTTAATTTTTGCGATCATATTCCCCTTGTCCCATAGGAATTGGGTTGTGCTAGCCACCTGCTCGGATGCATTGTAATATTCGATTTTTGTTAGGTGACCCTGGTCATGATAAAAGCGAGTGACTAGATCTTCTACGTCAATAGCTGTGGTCATTCCTTCACAATAAGAAAACTGTGCTAGCACCACTCGAGTTCCATCGACACGCAAAGGTCCCTCAATGGTGGAGACTTTGTCTGCAGAGATGTTTTTTTTCTTGGGGTGGTGTCTCCACTTTTCTTCTTCTTTTTTATTTTTTGGTAAATGATAAGAGACTCTGCATTCAGACAGACCGTTGAGCCGAATCTCTTGGACACGAGCCCCTATCCCTTTTCTGTTTTTGACATAGTCAAACTCTTGAGCTATCCCTTTTTTATTTTTCACGCACTGCAAGTAGTCTCGCTGTGATGTTTCTTGGAAGTAGTACATGATTTCTTGGCCATCAGAAGTCTCTACAGAGAATTTATACGGGCTATGAGGATGGTCTAGATGCATTCGAATAGAAGAAAAGGTTTTGTCTTTTTTTGGGTTGGTACATCGAATTTCTTTAAGTCGATCTTTTTTATCGTAACTATATATATTTTTATGGCCGCTAGGGAGATCTTCTTCATCCAGTGTGTAGAATGCGGGCTCTCGCTCCGCTGCATTTCCACGAATCACAAAGGGGTCTCCTGTATAGTGGAGTACTGATCCATCCGGTAGATGCAGACGTCCTCGTCCTTTTTTTTCGTTCAGACGGAAATAGTTTTGATTCTGATTCGATTTGCCACTTAGTTTACCAAAACCCTTTCCCTCTGAGCGTTTTGGGCGCAAGATCACGTGATGTGCCCCGTCTGTTTTGGCAAATACATAGGGAGTCATCGACCCCCCTTCCCCTGCAATATAGACAGTATAGTTTCTGGTCGCTCTAGGGCAGGTAATGAACGCGTGGGTTTGAGGGAATAGGCTCCACCCTCCTTGGATAATAAACCCATTCTTGATGTTTTTTAGGCGTAGGTCTGTATCTTTGCGATCTTTTTCTAAAGCGCCAAGGCTTGTATAGGTTCTGGGGATATTTAAATTTTTTGCTCCAGCGACAACAGCATCTTGTACAGAAAGGTGTAAACTGCCCGTCACGACATTCACGTGATGGAAAAGGGCAGGGTTTTCTTCGTCGTCGGGATCACTAAAGCTCCAAAGCAGACAGCAGAGAAGTATATGCAGGAGGGTTTTCCAGTTCACTATCCGCCTCATTCAAAAAAATTTCTGTATATAGTAAGTAAATTTTTTACTTTTAGTCAAAATGATTTGTTTTTTCACGCTTGATTCTTTTAAATGGGGAAACGTACTCTTTAAAAAAATATAAACGGGTTATGGCAGCTACATTTCTTCAAGTTATTCTTTTTAGTGTCCTATCAAGTCTTGGATGTGTTTTGTGTTTGAGTGATACACAGGAGGGAGGGGATCGTTTTTTGTTAAGTGATCAGGACGAAGAATCCTCTCAGCTTCTTTTTGACGATCTAAAAAAATATGGCGTTGCCTTGGTGCCCACCCTGTATACGAGCACGGGCTGGGATGTGGCAGGAGGCCTAAAAAGAACAAAGGATGGCAACTTAGCCTATCTTGCAGACGTAAACCTCCAGTTGCTCAGTGATCCGATCCTCCATTTCCCAGGGGGTACATTTTGTGTAGACTTCCAAATTCGACGTGGGGGACAGGCTCATAAAGATGTGGGCGCATATCAATCTCTGTTCTATATAGATTCGCCTAACCTAACGCAGCTGTCAGAATTCTGGTATAAGCAAGCCTTTCAGGAAGAGCGCTATTGGATTAAAATCGGCAAAAATGATTCTTCGATTTATTTTGACTACTCACTGAATGCCGCCTATTTTCAATACCAGAGTTTCCAAAATATCCCCACCATCCGCAATCTCCCTTTTTACCCGAATCCTGCGATGGGTTGTGTGGTATATGCCAACCCGATCAAAGGATTGACGTGGACTATGGGCTTATTTGATGGGTCCTCCGTCCTCGGAGTGCAAACAGGGTCGCTGGGGATCACAGGTAAGTTTTTTGATCACCTGCATCGTCATGCCTTTCTTATTGCTGAGATCGCCACCTCATGGTCCCTTTTTACCCTGTTACAGGGTAGGATGGGTATAGGAGGATGGCATAATACAGCAGATGTTTTGCGCTATAGTGGTGGAATCGGTAAAGGACTCCAAGGGTGGTACGCCGTCATTGATCAAACGCTATGGAGAGCACAGCTCGAACGTGACCCAAGACAAATAGGTGTGTTTCTGCAGATGGGGGCTACAAGCCCTGAAACGAGTCCTGTGAAACAAGTCTATGCAGCTGGTATCAATTGGACAGGGATGATTCCTTACCGTCCACAGGATCAGTGGGGTCTTGGGATCTGCATGAACCGTTTTTCCCTGTTTCCGGGATCGGGTTATGTCAAGCCAACAGAGACTGCGATAGAAACCTATTACGTCTATAACCCTGTCCGTTGGATGAATATCCAGCCGGATCTGCAGTACATCATTACACCAGGTGGTAGGGGTACTCCCAATGCCCTGGCTTTATTGCTGAATATGGTTGTAATCTTTTAATCTCACCTTACTGTGCTCGCCTGTGTGTCCAATGGTCTACTGCCATCGTCCGGATTGTATTTATACAGAATACGATCGTTCCGATAGAGATGACTTTCTTTGCAAGTTTCCCTAGATACGATTTTTGTAGTTGGTCTATAGAGAGAAATACCGCATTTCGATCTAACCATAAACTTCGATCCTCTGTCAAAACTGCCTGGCCATACCCCTGTCTGGCTGCCAGCACCACCTCTGTATCTGCTTGCAATTCCTGACAGGCAAATGGTAGAGCATCGCCACTTTGTCTTACAGCCGCCAGCACCACCTCTTTATCCGCTTGTAATCCGGTAAAGGCAAACCTCAACGCCGATCCATCCTGCCTTACCGCCGCCAGCACCACCTCTTTATCTGCTTTTAATGAGGCAGAGGTAAATGCCAAATCCGAGCCCTTTTGAGTCACAGCCGCCAGCACCACGTCTTTATCTGTCCTTAGTCGGGGAGAAACCAGATCCAGTGCTGCTAAGCCCTCTTCTCTTATAGCTCTTAAAATGAGATTTTTATCATCGAATCCTGGCATTGGAATAGCCTCTCCTCTGGAAGCCTCCCATCCGATTTGCCTGGATTGTAGCGTTGTGCTAAAAGCCTCCCCTCCGTTTGCACGGGGTACTTGAGAGTCTGCTTCGATCGTAGCTTCCCATGCCCTTTGCCTGAATTGTAGATCTTCCCGTGACATGTTAGTGCAAAGATAAACGATCCAGTTTGCACCGCATACACTCAAGAATTCCAAACCTAAGTCTTGTTCCAGATTAAGCATAGCCAGCTGATCTAATATGAGTATCATCGAATCTTGCTTGAGCGCCTCAGCGACAATAGGTATATTACTCTGTAAGCGCTCAGATGCAAACTGCAGGGATAGTCCACTTACCTTTACAGCCGCAAGAACTATGTCTTGATCATCGCGTAATTGCTCCGATGCATATTGTAGCGCCAGGGTTGGTAGGTTCAGGATAGGATTCACTAGATCAGGCCTATTTATGAGGTTGGAGAAAGGCTCACCTGTGAGCCTTGTGAGAATTCTGAATTTCTCACAGGATGAAGGGTCTTTATATAGAAGATTTTGGCCTTTGGCAGTCACAGCCGCAAGGACCACCTCTCTATCTGCGCGTAATTCGGCAGCCGCAAATTGGAGTGCCGAGCCTTTGTTAGCCACAGCCAGAAGGACCACCGCTTTATCTGCTTTTAATAAGGGAGAGGCCAGCTTCAGAGCCAGGCCATCGGTGCGCACAGCCGCTAAAGCGATCTCTTTTATGTTAAGACGGAGACGGTCCATGTCCATAGCATCTAGAGGTAGAGCCAGGCTTTGTAAGCTTGTAGGAAGAGAGTTTAGGAAACCTTGAGAAGGTGGTCTTTCACGTATTATTAACGATTTCAATAATCTAAATCTAGAAGGAATAACATGGGCAGTCTGTCGATCCTCCTCTGTTAATAACTCAGCTATCTCAGACTCACTACCCTGTAGAGTAAAAATCGTGTCTGGAGCATCGGATAGAGCTAACTCTGGGAATTTCTCCTGAAAGGGTTCTAAGTGCTTTTCTTGGAATGCATGTAAGCAACAATAATCACAAAGTGCATAAATGCCATGAATTTGATCTATTTTTTTTGCTGGATCCGTATCCCATGTGAAGGCCGGTGATTGTCCCGTTTTAATCGCGTTGAGAATAGATGTGAGTAAAGGACGGGCAATGGTTTGTTCATCTATTGAAAAGCCGTGAAGCACTTCATCCAAATCAAAATAGCTCCCATGGGCATCACAAAATATCCCGAAGTCGGGGAGGTCAGCTAACTCGTGCTCAAGATGGTCGCTTCTTGGTCGATCTGATCCTTTCTGAGCCTGCTTGAATGAGGCCTGGTGTGATAACATCCCATAATCCTTAAGGGGCTGATCGATTGCCTTTAGGGCTCTCTCGGTAAGGTTTTGTAAACAACGACTACTCGGATCTCTAGAGCTAGCGATAGTAAAAATGGACGGAAGTAGGGAATGACTTTTTCTGAGGATGCTGTTGGATAGTGACATGTAAAACCTTAAATGTATAATAAATTATGTATTATCTTTTTAATTATACGAAAAATTAGTTAAGATTTAATTAACTCACTTTAAAAAAAAGTTATTTTTATATGAATTTATTTAATGTAATAGTTAGTAATTGAGTAGAAACATAAGTTCTATTGGGTAGTACCACCGAAAAGCAAAGGCAGAAAAGGCTGAATCTTAAAAATCTATAGATTTCCCTTGAGTTAAAAAGCCACGCTTGATATGTAAAGTTCTGGTAATAAGTTAATTAAATAATTCTAAGTGAGTTTAGTGAACTGTAAAAGATGTAAAAATGGTGGGAAGAAGTGTGCTAGTTTAGTTCTTCCGAAGAATTGGGGGAATCATCGACTTTTTTTCATCCTATCTAACCTCATCAACTTATAGACTCTTGCCTTATTGAGGTCTGTCTTTCCCCTCGTCCATGAAATATATGAGTGCGGGCAGCAGCTCTTTTTCCTCTCTGCCCTTGGGGACGCCCTTTAATTCTTTGGGAGCATTCCTATTTTATCCCACAGGGTAGTTGTGATGGAGTACGACGGGATGCAATGCATTCTTTTCGGGGATTATTTTGGGCTGCGGCCCATCATGAATTGCTCCATCTTATGTAGCATGGTACCGCAGGCCCTTCTTGATGACTCTATCTCTATATGATCCCGGTCATACCGGAGCCGTACCTGTTGAAGCTCATGTTCAGTATGTTGTAGCTGGCTTTGGTATTGCTGTATCCCTTCTAATGCGAGCTCTAGCTGCCGTTTAATAAGGTTTAGTTCTTGGACCCCTTGTAGAGGTATCAGCTGATCGGAGATCTTTTCTGTAATTGTTAAGAGAAGGAGGAGTTTATTGTGAATCCCTTCTTGATTTTGTGTCAGAATTGTACTGGTCTGTGCAAAACATTGGGTAAAACGGTTGAATTCTGCTTGTAACGATCCAGCGGATTGCTCGAGTTGTTCTATGGGTTGGGTTTGATGATGCAAAAATAAGGGATGCGTTCTTAAGTAATCCAGTGAAGCATTTAACTGAGAGAGTCTTTCTCCAAAAGACGTATTAAAGCGCTCAAAGATCCCTAAATGACTTTCAAAGGTGGTAATGGTTCTCTGTAAGGAACAGATACTTTCATGGAGCGTTTCATTGCTGCGGGTCAATTGATTATTTTCTGCTGTTAAATCTCTTGCTACCTGGGTGAGCTGTGTAAGTTCTTGTTGCAGGGCTCGGTTTGTCTCTTCCAGTTGTTGTGTCGTTTCGAGAAGTTGGGTAATTGTTCTATCTAGCCGCTCTGTTTGATGGGCTTCCCCTTCTGCCATAATATGCGCCGCCGTCGAGCCTATTAGGCTAAAGGCTGTGATCCAGGGACTTCCTAATAAAGAGCCTGCTGCCATAAATGCGTTAGATAGCATCCCCATCTGCGCTGAAAAGGTGTGAATATTGCCAAAGATCTGCGCAGCAAACTTCTGCATAGCAACTGAGGGGTTTGTCCGAAAGATTCTGCGATTAGCTAGAGTTTCTTGTTTCCCCCTTTGTATTTCTTGCCTGATATCGTTTAATAATTCACGGGGGGCATAAAATAGCTTACCCATTTCTACTTGAATAAGGTAATGAGGCTGTCGGTTATGTAAGGAAAAAGGGGAGTAGGTACGTATCATAAAATAAGCTCCATCTAGAGGTGGCTTATTTTAATAAAATCTTTATATAATATACATGATTTTTTAAATTATATGAAAGAGGTCTCTGAGTACAGCTAGGACTACTTCAATGACAATCAGTACAATGATCGTCCACTCTAATCGGGAAGAGTGCTGGTGCTTGAGTTCATCGCTTAAGATTTGAAAGAGCTCATGAACCACATTTAAACGTTTGTTCAGTACTTCTACTCGTTTGCTGACATCAAGGTAGTGGGCCGTTTTACGATAAAAAGGCTCTAGCTCGGGGTAGTCCCAAAAAAATTCTGGGGTGTCTAGGGTCTCTGAATGGAGGTTAATAAAGTTTCTTTCTATGAAGAGAGCTCCCATTTTTTGGGAGATTTCTTTCCTCGATAAGGGGATTTTCCCTTTAGTCGCAAGCTCGGAAGGTAGGTGCTTTGTTACATCAATGGTTTTTTGGATGACTTCTTCAAAGGTGGTAAGCTTGACAGACTGGGCCAGGCCATGAGAAATGGCAAGCTTTGTCAGTATGTTTTTATTGTGGAGGATGATCTCATCCTCTTCAATTCGCATATGCTCGCCAAAGGCAAAGGTAAATTCATCGAGTTCCATTTTTCCGTTAGGCTCCCTTTCAAAATCCCTAACCTCTGCCAGAAGTTCTTTTTCTTCTGAGTCGCTAAAGCCCCAGCAGACGATTACTCCATAGGAAAAATAAAAGACGTCGCCTTTGCTTTTTCTCTCTTCGCGCAGCTGGATATGGACTACATCACGAAAAAGTTGCGCTGGGCCTTGCGTAATAAGAGATTGAAATAGACGGGGGATATCAAAAGAAGAGGCTGTGCAGTAACAGGTGCAACGCATAAGGGTATACTTGTGTAAACAATCGATAGTCCTGTTATACTCGAATATTTTCTAAAAAAATAGAGGAAAAATATATTCAACACGCAGTAGATTTTTTTTCTTGCGGAGATTGCATCGATCGTTTTATGATCGCTCCTTCTTGATTTAGAATGCATCTTGCGAGAGTGGCGGAATTGGTAGACGCGCTACTTTGAGGTGGTAGTGAGGGTTTCCTCTTGGGGGTTCGAGTCCCCCCTTTCGCAATTCACCGGACAAGGTCTCTGTAAAGAGGATTTGTCCGGTTTTTTCATTTTCTAACCCTTTGTTTTTCTGTAAGATAAGCGCAAGTGCTGCGTTCAATGGGGTGGTTCGATAACTATCTTCCCGAAAATGCAGTTTTGCCGGGAATATCGAACCAAGCAGCTTTTGCTTAATTTCCACGGAAGCGGTTTGATAGAACCCACTGAGATTGCTCAAAAGGGGGATGCCAAACCGACAATACTTGATAAATCCTGTTTCAGTGCTCTCTTCTACTTCGATCTTCCTTTTCAAAATTGCAATTTCTTCCTTCAATTTTAAGAGCATTCGTTGATGGGTTTCTCTATCGATGTCACGATTTAATAACATCTCATCGCATCGGGTGATTTTTTCTTCTTGATCATGAACCCGTTCTTTTAGTCCTTGAATTTGCTTTTTTCGATCTCCTTCATTCGACTTGAAGGTGTCTTCTAAAATCGCCATGTAAAGGTCAGAAACTTCGGGGGAAATCGTTAAAGACTTAAGATGCTCATCCAACTTTTCATTCAGAAAATCTGCACTAAATCTCGTTTTGCAGTTATTTTGGCAGTGATAATAACCATAGTGATTGCCATTGCGGCTCTGAGAAAGGCTTCCCGTCAAATTTCTGCTGCAATTGGGACACACAAGCAATCCACGAAGAGGAAACTCTTCTCGCTGTTTACACTTACCAGAGGGAATACAGCTTTTTTCCTGAAGTTTTTTGAGTACAGCCTGCACTTGATGAAAAAGGTCCTCATTGATGATAGCTTCATGCAAGCCAGGGACGTAATGCTCTTCTTCTTCATTGAATTCGGGAACTTTCGTAAAGCCCATATAGGTAGGGTTTCGAAGTAGGTCATAGAAAGTACTTCTCCCTATTTTTAATCCCTTGTCAGCAAGGATTTTTCGAATATTATCAATCGGATACAACCCTAATGATACAATCTCAAACGCTTCGCGAATAAGAGGAGCGTTTTCATCGGGAATTATGGTTGTTTTACCGTTTGCATTTTTCTCTCTCTTATATCCCTTTGGAGGGGTGCCGGTATACCTTCCTTCTTTTCGAGCCCGAATGATTCCTAAAGTCGTATTCAAAGCTCTACGCCTATTATCGACTTCTCCTTCAGCCAGTTTAAGAGCGCGAAATAGGGGAAAGGCTGGATCTTTAGGAGAAATTGTTTCTTCCAAGCATTTGACTTGGACTCCCAATTTTTCTAAGCGATCCAGCTCTACATAAGCTTGAGTAACATTCCGAGAAAATCGGTCCCATCTGAGAACGTAAACATAATCTATAGCTTTGGGATGGACTTTGATATATTCATACAGCTCAGAAAAGGCTGGCCGGTGCTCAAAAGTCTTGGCTGAGTACCCATCATCTTGAAAGTGCTGAACAATATCCACCTCATCTTTTTGGCACTGAAGTTTAAGTATTTCCTCCTGATATTTCAGGCTGTACCCGTGGATCGCTTGTTCCTCCGTCGATACTCTCGTGTAGATACAGGCTTTCTTCCTCCCTTTGATTTCTTTTGTTTTGTAGGTAAAGTTCATATTCCACTCGACTCAATTTTGTTAATTCTTCTCGGATAATTTTAATTTCTGCCTCAGAATATTTCTTCCGAGCTTTGTTGAGGATTTCCTGACAGGCTGTCAATGAAAGCATTTCCATTACCTTGCTGGGTAACAGAACCTTTGAGGTCATCATTCGGTTTGTTTTGTCTAAAAAGTGCAGTGGTCGACCGCACAAGATATGAAAAAAGAATCATGGTTTTCGGCCCCTGCTTTTTTCTCGCACGGTTCTTGTACGAGATGTGATATGACCATCTACAACTTTTTTCTTCACTTCGTAGTTGTTATAACCATCTGTAAGCTCTTTCTCGGAAATTTTTCCTGAGAACGATTTTTGGTATTCAAATCCCGCCATTTGTCCCTTGTCTTTAACAATTTTGAGAAAATCGAAATTTTCTATATCAATGAGATCACATATTTCGTGTTGGTCTATGCTAACCTCTCTTTCCAGGGGATAGTTGACTTTTAAGGGCTTCTTCAAGATGGTCGAAAGCAAGCTGTTTATACTTAAAGAAATAAAATGTCCTAGAGAAGTCCATTGTTCTGCGCTTCTAAGTTCCGAATGATCCAAAAACTCAGCCTGCCCATCTTCTAAAACAACGAATTGCACAGGGCGTCCCTTAGCAAATGCAGAGAGGCAGTAATACTCTGCGTAGGTAATCCAACAACTATCCGATATTTTTTCAAAAAAGAAGGGTTTGCTGAGCTTGATTTTCTCAAGAGATAGCCCCATTTTTCGAAGCTGAATGATTGCCTGTACCCATAAACGTTCGGTGAGATTAAAGCGTCTCCATCCCTTTTCTCCATCACGTTCGCATTCTAATAATTCCATATCATCCCAATGAGACAAGGTGCGATATGTAGCCTCCTCTTTTTTAAGAGCCAAAACTCTTGAACGGAAGTTTTTGATCAGTTCTTGGCATTTCTGTGATTCATAAGCTTTAGCCAAGTTGATTGCGAAGCGATCGCTTCGGAACATCGTGATTTCTGGGTGTGATCTGGGTAATTTAAATGGGGGATTTGTTAACGATCCGTCTGTTTGTTCACTCATGAACAAGCTCCTTCATGGATATCTACTTTTGCTAAAAGCTTACATCGATGTAAGTTTTAAGGGAAGAACATTTTTTGGATAATCGCTTCACATACTCATGAGATTTGGGAAAAAATCAGTAAAGTAACGGTAAGGTTTTTCGCTTTGGTAAGATGTCATCTTCAACAAAAAAATCTTGGCGTTGATCTGTCTGATACTCGATGGGTGTTAACTCGATTTTCAGCTTAGATTCCAGCGAAGATATAATGGAAAGAAGGTCCTTTGTTGGAACCTCTGAGAAATCACGCTTTTTGAATTCTTCAAGAGCTTTATGAAGAACGAGGGAGAATGCTTCGATTTTACGAAGCTTAGCCAATTGATATTGCTCTAGGAGAGCTTCTGTTTCAAGATAAGCGAGATTAGCGATCTCACTTCCAAGTTCTTCGCTCCATTTAAGAAGAGTTGGTTTAGAGGTGTTGATTTCCTTGGAGATTTTATCAAATGACAGCCCTTGAGCACGTAGTTGGATGAATTTTTCTTTTTGAGCTGTGTCTTTCATAGAGTTATTCTAATTTTTTCGCAAAATATTTTTTAATTTCATTTAATTCAATATAACCTAATGATTGATAAAATTTATGAGAACCCAGTTTTTCTCTATGCATTCCGCTAGTTAACTCGATATGTGAACAGCCTTGTTCTCTAGCAAATTTTTCTGCTATGTTCATCAGAATTTTTCCTATTCCCAATCTTCGATGTTTCTGGTCGACGATCATTGCAATCACTCTTAAGAAAGAGCCGTGACGATGAAAATAATCTGTTATTGCAACGGCTATACAACCTACGACTTGCCCGGCGCTTTCAGTCACCCAAGCTTTTTGAGTAGGTAAGCACAAGTATTTTTGAATATTTTCACTCAATATTTTTTCATCAATGGGGTATCCGAGTTGATCCATAAGCGGTGCTAAAGAAGGAGCGTCGTCGATTTGAACCTCTCGAAAAATTAAATTCTCAGGCATTGATTGGTTATTCATGGGTTGGACTCTATCACGGGGTTTCTAGCAATCATTAAGACTTCATCTGCCGAAAAAAGATTTGGAATCACGATTTCTGGTTTAGCATGTAGGGTTTTCTTATATAGCTTTTGAGCTTCATTATCCGTCCTTGTCGAGACAAGGATACTTTTTATAGATGCTTCTCTTAAGTTTAGTTCATCCTTGATCATTTTTAGAGATTGAGAAATCAGCAATGACCCGATTCCTTGGTTTTGATTAGAGGGTAGAACTCCAATTTGCTCTAGTTCTAATACAACCTCTTTCCGAAAACCGCTCTTTTCCGTCCATTGGACATATCCAAAAATGACCCCTTGATTTTCGGCAACGAAATATCTAATTCTAGGATAGGCATTAAAATTACATGTGACCCATGCCTCAGAAAGCAGCTGTCTTGGGAATGCAGCTTCATGTACTTTAGCAACGGCCAAAAGATCGTCATTTCTCATTTTTCTAATTTTCATGCTTATTTCCTATTTTTACTAAAATAATTTTGAGTTTCCTTTAGAGCTAGGAGCCTTTTAATGAGCAGGTGAACATTGGTAAATGGGTCTTTCTTAGGAT
>CAMDPQ010000044.1 GCA_945905275.1 Chlamydia trachomatis | reverse complement strand
CTTTGAAAACCCCAATACTCTTCTTATAAAAAAGGGGGAACCAGAGCAGATATCTGGAAAATATATTATTATTGCCACTGGATCATACCCGTATCACCCGAGCACGATCCCCTTTGATAATAAGCGGATACATGACTCTGATTCGATTTTACTCATCCGAAGATTTCCTTCATCCATCTGTATTGTTGGAGCCGGCGTCATCGGCTGTGAATACGCTACGATTTTTTCTACAATCGGAACAAAAGTACATCTCATCAATGATAAAGAAAAGATTCTCCCCTTTATCGATAAAGAAGTTTCTTTAAGTCTTCTATCACAGATGCAATCCGAAGGGGTGGAAATTCTATTTAATACTGCTGTAGAGTCAATACAATCGCCGAATACGGAAGCAGAAATGCTTGAAGTTACCCTCAATAACGGCAAAACCCTTAATGTGGATATGTTTTTATTTGCAGCAGGAAGAAGTGGCAATACAAAAGCTCTAGGACTAGATAAAATAGGGGTCATTCTCGGTAAGAGAGAGACGATTGCCGTAGATTCACAGTATAGAACGAATCTCCCTCATATTTATGCAGTGGGAGACGTGATTGGGTTCCCAGCCCTTGCAAGCACAAGTATGGACCAAGGAAGAGCTGCTGTCGCACATATTTTTAAAACAAGTGATCTTGAACACCTTCCAGCGTTTTTTCCTTACGGGATTTACACCATTCCCGAAATATCTATGGTAGGAGTGACTGAAGAGGAAGCAATTGAACAAAAGTTAAACTACTGCGTAGGTAAAGCTAAATATGCGGATATGGCCAGGGGGCAAATCATGGGAGCTAAGAATGGTTTCATGAAACTTATCTTCAGTCGCCGGAACTTACAGATTCAAGGGGTTCATATTATAGGTCATATCGCCACCGAACTCATCCACTATGGTGTAGAGCTTGTAGAAAACAAACAAACTCTCTACGATGTTATCGGTAAAGTATTTAATTTTCCAACACTCCATGAACTGTATAAATATGCTGCATATGATGGACTTAGTACATTTTCAGGTCATAAAGTTAAATCGCAAGACTAACGCGAGCAAGCAGGCTTTCTTTCTCTTATTCTGCTGGTTCTGTTTGTGTACCTCAGCACACGCTGAGGAGTGGATGCAAAATATTGTCGATACAGAGTTTCAAAACATACGTCCTTTTTCTAAAAAGGACGTAAGAACGACTTGGAAGGAATTAAAAAAAAGAACTCCAGATCTGTTGTATTATCAGATTCAAAATCAAGTGGTATATGGACCAAAAAACCAGATCCATGACCTGTTATCTGCGATTTGTGCAAAGCACCCTATGAAAGACCTCGATTTACTCTACTACAACCAAGACTGCCTTCCACAGTCTTGTTTTATGAAAAAAAACCACTATTCACCTATTTTTACATCAGCAAAAAAAATCGGAGATAAAAATGTCATCCTTTTTGCGGATTGGTATTTTAATATTGCCAACTATGATATGTCAAAAATCAATCATATTCCGACTGCAAATAGCGACAGTAATTCTTGGACGAAGCTGATCCCTCTAATTAATACATATTACACAAATTTACCTTGGGAAAATAGACTGTCACAGATGGTATGGAGGGGGGGTACTAATGATGGCGTATATACCCCAGATAATTGGACAGAGATCCCGCGAGGCACTCTCGTTCACCTAGCCAATACAAAACACCCTGACTTAATTAACGCAAACTTTTCTGTATATTATCCCTGGGTGGTAAGGGATCAAAACTTTTTTATCAGTAAAATTCCCCCATCAAGTTTATTACCAACTACCCAAATGGAATATAAATACCAAATCGACATCGATGGAATTACGGCTACATTTACATCTCTGTCATGGAAATTACTATCGGGCTCTGTCGTATTCAAACAGCAATCTGATAATATTATGTGGTTTCATCCTGCATTAGAACCATGGAAGCACTATATCCCTGTCGATCGCAACCTACAGGACGTCCCCGATAAAATAATGTGGGCCCTAGAACATGATGAAGAATCTCACCAAATCGCAGATAATGGCCGCCAATTCGCTCTTACCCATCTGATGCCGGAGCACATTCTATTATACTGCTACCTAGCGCTTTGTAAATACGCATCCCTACAAAGAGAATAAGCGGCCCTCTATATGCGATAGCTCATACCTATTCGATTCCCCCTTCTAAATAGAAGGAAGAGATCTCTTTAATTTCCATAATATGGTAAGATATCCTAAAAAGCACACAGCCCTGACTGCCTTAAGAGAACCAATACCGTGTCATTAAAAAACGCTTTCATCCTTTTTTTACTGAAGATTTTACGTCGAGTAGCTCCTATACATGCCAAGGATCTTCGTCGTAGACATGAATTGCTGATTGTATCGACAACAGCTCTTGGCGATACTTTATGGGCAACTCCTGCTATCCGTTTGCTAAGAATGCAATTTCCAAAAGCCCAAATCTCGGTATTAACCAGCCCGATTGGAAAAGAAGTTCTCGCTTCTAACACCGATATCGATGAGCTTTTTATTCTTAAAAAACCACTACTCCTCTCATTGGCTCAAAACTACCTCCAGTTGCGAAAAAAACAGATCGACTCTATCTACATCTTTCACACCTCACAAAGGGCAGTTCTCCCACTATGCTATCTATTAGGTCCCCAAGACATAATTGGGAGCCCTGGGATGAATAAAGGACTGGATGTTTTGCTGACTAAAACAATTCCATCCGCATATGAACATGAAATTCAAAGAAGACTGAGAATTGTATCCTGCAGTACCAGTATTGAGTCCAATACATCCCTCAAGTTATCACTCCCCATCATAGATAAAACCGCCGGCCTAGCTTTTTTACATAAACATAACCTCAATGCAAAACCCCTTCTTATAGGAATGCATCCTGGATCGAAAGACAAGTTCAAACAATGGAGCCCAGACTGCTTTATAGCCCTCGGCAAGTTATTACAAAAAGAACTAGATTGTGCTATCTTAATTACTGGAGGGTCCTATGAGCAAATACTGATACGATCTATTGCAGCCGCCATCCCGGGGTCGATTGCACTTGATCAGACAGTTGCCTTAGACACCCTAGCGACAGTAATCGAGCAGTGCGATCTCTTTATTACCAATGATACAGGACCAATGCATGTAGCTCTTGCTGTAGGAACTAAGACCCTTGCCTTATTCACCTCGACAGACCCTCAGCTATGTGGCCCTTGGAATAGCCCTCAAGGCCATATCATTCAACGTTCTATCACATGCTCGCCTTGTATTAAAAAGAAATGCAGGCTTCCCTTTTGTATGCTGCAGATCTCGCCGGAACAAGTAAAGACCAAGGCACTGCAAATTTTACAAGAACCTCAGTCCTGCTCACTACTTAAAAGCACCATCTTGAGTTAAAGAGCAATACTTCTGATATAACGCTGCCGAATTAGTGACTACAACCTCTGGTGTAATACTATTTTCCTCTCCTAAGACAATTTTCTTGGGGCAAATGAGATTTTTATACATCGCTGTAACCTTCGGGTTGGAATAATCATAAGCGGCAGCCCACTCCCTAGCTTTCTGCGCTTTAGATAGGTAGCTAGCATAATCTAGATAGACCTCTTTGATAGCTGCAGCTGCATCCTCTAGGCTACAGTTAAAATAATCCCCGCCTCTTGATAAGGTCCGAAAATAAAAGGCTGGCTCTTGGAGGCTTGCATTAACAGATTTTACTAACAAACTTTTGCAAATCGTCGATTGCCCTGTGTTATCGGTTGCGATAACAGGGATACCAAGAGCCATTGCCTCTCTGGGCTGGATAGAGAAACCCTCTCCTTTTGATAAACTGACATAACAGTCAACACCTTGGAAAAATCGTAAGTAGCTCTCTTTACTTAATGAGTCTACACTAAAATAGATGTTAGAGCAGTTTTGTCTATAGATTTCTTGCTCAATAGCCTCCATTGAGCCCTTAGTGCCTCCACGGCAATTAATCTTTAAGATAGCATCTGGATTGTTTCCTAAAGCTCTTGCAAATGCCTGTATTAAAAGTACCTGATTTTTACGGTCGTGTGCTGAACTAAGATTTGCAAAAACCATCGGAGTCTTATGTTGAGTCTTTAAAGGACTGGCAAGAAAATCATGAAGATCTAAGCCAAGAGGGATCTCAAAAACAGGAATGGTTACCCCTGACTGACGGTACGCCTCTATTAAAAATACATCAGGGACAACGACTGCATCATAATAGGTGTTTAGGACACTTACCCATTCTTGAGGAATTCTTGTGGACTCCAACATAGAATAAGCAATACGAATCTGATCTTTCTGTTTCACTTTCCTAAAAGGAGGCTGGCTTTTCTTACTAGGCGTCCATACTTGACCTTGGACTATAACCACTTTTCCGAGGGGACCCAAATCTTCATATCGACTATGTTTTTTCGTATGCTCCTTAATAATCGCTAGAACTGATTCTGGAAGATCTCTACGCTGCACATGATCGCTAACAATTTCGGTGTTAAAATCATTTTGTATTGCAAGAGCCAGCTCGACAGCCTGCCTACCAAGACCATCTGCCAAAATCACCGGGCCAATAATGCTGACATCAGCCCTCTGACCTATAGATCTCTGCCAAAATCCCATATAGGCTACACCCGCTATTGCAAGCACTAGAACAGATATCGCAAAAACTTTTTTTTGCATACAAACACCTCTATTTTTTATCTATTATTATATATGAGTGGTAAAGTCAGAATGACATCCCTCCCTGTATCTGAACGAATAAGAAACTCTTTTTTCCATCAGATCCCCATCGACGCATATGACACAGCAATCGATAGACCCTTCGAAACTATAATCCAACGACCCCACATTCATCTCACTTATTATCCAATTTTTTAGACACAATCGGCAGCTCCATGACTCTGATATATTTATCATAAAGCGCCTGAGAGTCGGTAATGATTGTACTGTTTGGCAACACTTCATTACTTTTTCCTAAAATTAACTGTTTTGGAGATACAACTGACTCGTATAAAGGAGTGAGTTGAGAGTAATCATAACGGGAGGCCCACTGTCTCATTAAGGGGCCTTTACTTAGATAATGTGCGTAATTTGCATAGACATCTCCGATGGCAAGAGCTGCTTGATCTACATCACAATTGAATTGATGACCACAGGGAATTTTTTGATCAAAGTAATATCGAGGTTCTTTGATTAAAGAGGATACTACCTTAACGAGCCCACTCTGACAAATTGTAGACTGTGCCGTATTATCCGTAACAATAACAGGGATTCCCAAAGCCATTGCCTCGCGGGGCTGAATAGAAAATCCCTCTCCCTTAGATAAACTTAAAAGGCAATCTACCGATCTAAAAAACTTCAAATAGGCATCCTGTTTTAACCTAAACTCGGTATAACAGATATTCGAACAGCCCAGCTCTGTGATCTCAGTAAAAATAGCATCTCTAACCTCTTGATCTGCCGTTCGGCAATTAATATGAAGTCGAGCCCGCTTATCATTGCCTAATGCTTTAGCAAAAGCTCGGATAGTCGTAATCAAGTTCTTCCGTTCTATGCCAGAGCAGAGAGCTGCGAAAACAAAAGGTCCCTCTTTTTTTTCTTCTTTTAAAGGGGTTGTCAAAAATCGGTTCAGGTCCAGACCCAGAGGGATATGAAAAATTGGGACAGTAACTCCTGAATTCTTGTAAGCATCCACTAAAAATGGATCGGGAACGATGACAGCATCGAAGTAGAGGTTAATCATTAACACCCACTCAGGAACAATCCGGGTAGATTCGAACATCGTATAGGCAAACCTAATTTGATCCTGATCTTCCGTTCTCTTAAAAAACCGATCGATTTTTCCATGAGGAAACCAGAGGATATCTTCTATTATTACTACACGAGCCTCTTTAGCATACTTTTTCCGTAGCAAGGATCGGATCTGTTTAGGAACACCTTCTTTCTTTAAGGATGTAGCTGCAATTTCGACTATAAACTTATCTTTGAGAGCTTGGGCCAGCTCGACCGTTTGACGTGCTATCCCCTCCCCCATTAAGATAGGACCGAAAATCTTGATATCAGGTCGAATCTCAGAATACTTAAATCTCTTATATAAAGCAGGCAGTAAACATAAAGCGATGAGTCCGAATACAACAAAAATGCCTAGCTGTCTTTTTCTCATTACCTATCTCATAGATCCATTTTTTATAAGCAATACTTGGGTAATTCCAGGTCCGTTTGAGTAAGTTAGAACTTTCCGACCAGAAAGGGCAAACGGAGGCTGAGTCAGATCTATCTGGCGATAATCACCTCTTACTATATCTCTATTTTTGCAAGTAAGGGTGATCGGATCGACATCGTTAACAATTAAACAATACGTAAACTGAGGGAATTGCTTAATGACTTGACGGATATCTGCAAACGGAAGGTGTTGGAGCACATCTTTACAAATCAGCAAATCAGCGGCAGGTAAGGGGTAGTTGACTCCATCTGCTAAAACAAAAGAAATATTAGACGCTGAGAAATTGTCCCTGTTTTTTGCAACTACCGATTTTACAACATCAATACCTAGATACTCAATGCCATCCCAACAAATTGAACTGCCAAGTCTCCAGTCTCCACACCCCAAATCAACGACACTCGCGATCTGATGATCTGCGAGAAACTGCTGAAGAAATGCGAGATAGACAAACGCATTTTTAGGATCCGATCCGGTACCCGAGTTGCCACGTCCATTTCCATCGCGACCCCACACACCCTTTTCATAAACAGACTCAAACGCCGATTCATTGGAGACTGGGACCCGTGCTGGAGCTCGAGCATAGAGCCCGCTTATAACAAAAGAAAAAAGCAATGATACGTAAAAACGTATACACATATAGAACCAAACTTAAAGTGCAAAATAACTAATCCCGTAAAGATACACTTTTCACTAAAAAAAACCTCTATCTTTTTCTCAAAAAGAGAGATGCAAACATACCAGACGACATGCGAAGACCGTTAAAAGACTTCAAAGAAACACAAACAAAACATTACCCCTAAATTTCTACATCCGATATAAAAATAAAAAAGGGCGAAAAGCATTGTGATGAGATTATAGTACAACTTAAAAAAATTTTAGTTTCGACTAATTTTCCCTGGCGCAATACAATATTGCGGCGGTGGAATGTCTTCATCAAACGTAATAGGAATCCTGCCCCGAAGAGATACCAAAACTTTCAAACATCGAAGTACCTATGACCAGTCAAGCTTTCTCTCGTTTTTTCTCATGGAATACACTCTCTCTTAAAAGATGCCGTAAAGCTTTGAGCCACTTCTTATTGCTCTCTGCCACCCTGCTTTGTTTAATGGGATGCCAAAGTAACATGCTCATTGTAACCGGTATTGAAGAACGAGAAGCTAATGAAATCATAGTCTTTTTAGCCAGCAAAGGGATTAGCTCCTATAAAACCCCTGTTGTCTCTTCCGGCCCTGGAGCAGCTACAGGAGCGAGCCTGAAGTACTCTATTGCAGTAGAAGAAGCCAAGTCAACAGAGGCTATGGCTATACTAAATCAAAATGGCCTACCGAGAATAAAAGGAACGAACCTTCTTGACCTATTTGCGAAACAAGGACTCATGACCTCAGACAAAGAGGAAACCATCCGTTATCAAGCAGGACTTGGCGAGCAAATAGCTAATACTATTCGAAAAATTGATGGAGTGATTGATGCCGATGTCCAGCTCTCCTTTCCTGCAGAAAATACAGGGGTTATTGGCATGCAGCAGACCCAGCAAAAAATCACTGCTGCGGTTTACGTCAAACACCAGGGCATTCTCGATGATCCCAATAGCCATCTGGTAATCAAAATTAAACGATTGGTGTCAGGAAGTGTTAATGGACTAGATGTTAATGATGTCACTGTCATATCTGACAGATCGCGATTCACCGATATCACGCTGAATCAAGCGGTTGAAGAAATTACGCCAAAAGCCAAAGAATATGTGAGCATTTGGTCGATTGTAATGAGCAAAAACTCTGCGAGCAGATTTCGTTTTTTATTCTTTTTCCTTTCTTTTTTAGTCATTCTATTATCTGTGATTGCCGGCTGGATGATTTGGAAATTCTACCCGACACTCAAGAGAAAAGGAGGAATAAAAGAACTCTTACACCCCGCACCGATCGAAATAGAATCTTCACAAACTGAAGACTCTTCTATAAGAGATCAGGATAAAAAATAGATATGAATAACACCTCCTGGATTGTCTGTAATGCTTTCTTATCTAAGGCAGGGGCTAGCATAAAAAACAAACTGGTCCGTTACCTGCCTCAAGGGGAGCAGGATCTAATTAATAAGATAGCTCCCTCAGAAAACAATCCCCTTACCGCCAACTATGATCAGTCAGCCCTTTTAAATCTGGTCCATTATACATGGCTGACAGCCTTTCTACGAACCCTTTCGGAAGTGGATGTCGGCCTTTTTTTATCGAGTCTGCCGGAACCCGTTGCAAAACCGATTAAAAATACAGTGCTCTATTCAAAGGAATTGAGCAAGCTCACACTCTGCGCTCAAGAATATCTCCGTTCGATTTTAATTGACACTCTCCTCAAAGATCAACCCGATATAATACCTATGCCGGTACTCCCTCACTCTGCGATGAATACCCTACTTGATCTACCCCATTCCACCCTGCAGAAGCTCATCGAATACCTAGGCCTTCATGACCTATCCGTTGAAATGAAACAAATTATCGACATGGTAAAAATAAAAAAAATTCAAACAACGCTTCCAGAAGATAAAATCATCTATCTAAAAGGTTTATCCCAAAAAGCAGAACCTGTTTTATTTAAAAGAATGGAGCTATCAAAATGGGATGGTACACCCGATACGCTGTTTAAAGTACTCTACCACCGCGGACTCAACAGGCTTGCAAAAGCTTTACATCCAGAACATGCATCCCTGGTATGGTATATAAGTCGAATGATCCCGTGGCAAGAATCTACTACATTCCAAAATCTCTGCAAGCCGCTCGAGCATCCTAAAGCAGCGCCTCTACTTGCTCATCAAATACTAGAAATCCTTCCGCTTTTACAAAAAAATTCACCCAAAGATCTCTTATGAAATTTTTCTCGTTATTATACCAAGGGGACATTCATTTTGCATCAGATCAAAAAGTAATTCCTGCT
Source organism: Chlamydia trachomatis (assembly GCA_945905275.1). GTDB lineage: Bacteria > Chlamydiota > Chlamydiia > Chlamydiales > Rhabdochlamydiaceae > VGMB01. Next base: position 6,682 of record CAMDPQ010000044.1, on the reverse strand, counting down.
GAAGAATTTGGGATTTTACTAAGCGCTCAAGAACTTGTAGAAAAAGCTAAATCAGATGCAAGCGCCTACCTGTTAGCCACAGAAAAGGAATGTGAATCCTTACGACAAAAAGCGCACGATGAGGGCTATAACGAAGGACTTACCCGCTTTAATGAACACCTTATGCAGTTTGAAATTCAACTAAGAAAAATCCATCATGAAACGCAAAAAGCGATCATTCCCCTGGCTCTGAAAGCAGCAAAAAAAATTGTTGCAGCAGAACTAAAACAACATCCTGAAAGCATTGTCGACATTGTCATCCAATCGCTTCTCCCAGTAAAACAAAACCATAAAATTAAGATCTTTATAAATAAAGAAGACAAACAAATCTTAGAAGCTAATAAATCCGCTATCAAAGAACATTTTGAACACCTCCAAAGCCTTTCGATTCAAGAAAGAAACGACGTCAGCCCTGGAGGTTGCATTATAGAAACGGAATCGGGAATTATTAATGCAACAATCGAAAATCAATGGAGAGCTCTCGAATCTGCTTTTGGAAAATATATCAGACTTTAGCAATCCCTCCCTGTTTATGAAAAAAACCTTTGGCTCAATACACTCTCTCCCTATACTGAGCAAAAACCATCCGCATAATAAAGGCAGGCAACTACAATGTTTAATGGAAAACGAATCCTGTACTACCTATTACTCACCCTTGTTTTTTCTTGCTTTTGCCATCAAGCATTTGCAGAAGATATAGCCACCCCTTCTATACTTACAGGGAATACACCCTCTAATGATAGCGGCGTGCCAGGGATTGTAACTCAGGTCTCTCTTATTGCCGGGCTCTCTATACTACCATTTGCTGTTATGCTCCTGACATCGTATATGAAAGTAGTTATTGTCTTATCCCTTCTAAGAAATGCCATTGGCGTACAACAAGCCCCCCCAAACCAAGTATTAAATGGTATCGCGCTCCTTGTTACTATCTATGTGATGTTTCCTACAGGCCTTGCCATGTATAACGCATCTTCAGACTATATTAACGAAAACCAACCCAAAACCCTTATTTCTGCAGATTCAGCGAATTTTATAATCCACGTGATAGATAAAGCCAAAGAACCACTCCGAGATTTTCTACAACGCAATACTTCTAACAAACATATCAATGGGTTTTATCAATTAGCTTATAAATCATTCCCTGATAATTTCAGAGCGAGCTTAAAGCCTACCGACTTTATTGTGATCATCCCCTCCTTTATCACCTCACAATTAAAAGCCGCTTTTGAGGTTGGTGTATTGATCTATCTTCCCTTTTTCGTGATCGATCTTGTTACATCAAACATCTTACTTGCGATGGGTATGATGATGCTATCCCCTTTAACCATTGCCCTTCCCCTCAAACTCCTGTTAATCGTTATGGTAGATGGGTGGACTCTGATTATCCAGGGCCTTGTACTATCCTTTCGATAACCACAAAAAAGAGGAATCATGTATAGCGCAGAAATTCATCAGTTAAGCTACCAAGCTTTACTACTTATTTTATTGCTATCGGGCCCGCCGATTATTATCAGTACCATCCTTGGCCTGTTTGTCGCAGTCTTTCAAGCAGCCACACAGATTCAAGAGCAAACCTTATCTTTTATGGTCAAGCTTGTAGCAGTAATGCTCACCCTGCTGATCATGGGGGGATGGCTCGGCTCACAAATCATGCAATATGCCTCAAACATCTTTACGAATTTCTTTAAATGGGCCAGTTACTAGGATTACATATGCTCGCTACGGCAGACTACTCTTCGTTTTATTCTCAGCTGGGCGACTATGCTCCTATGTCTCTTCTCACTTTATTTTTTCTAGGTATTGCAAGAATCATTCCTATCGTGGTATTTGCCCCCTTCTTTGGCTCAAAGCTCCCTTCCGGCGTTAAAATGGGCCTGAGCGTTTCGATGACGATCATTTTCCTTCCTCATATCACGATGCGAAGCCAGACTATCCCTGATTTCAACTCCCTATATATTATCCTCTTTATTAAAGAACTGTTCATTGGATTTATCCTAGGCCTTCTCGTATCTGTTCCGTTTTATGTCGCACTATCGGCAGGAAGCTTAATCGATTTTCTTCGAGGCTCTTCCTCCTTACAGGTTACAGACCCTTCCTCCCAAGAGCAAACATCCCCTATCGGCATCCTCTATAATTCTATGCTCATTGTGATCTTCTATAACTTGAATGGCCCTTTAATGCTGTTTGATGGGATCTTAGATTCGTATAATATTATCCCGGCAGATGGTCTTATCAACCCCCTCTTTTTTCAGATGAAACAACCCATCTGGGAGCTGATCATGGGGGTACTTTCCAAATTAATTGCCTTATCTATCCAGCTATCTGCTCCAGCCCTGCTAGCTATTTTAATGACTGAAGTTTTTTTAGGTATCGCCAATCGACTGGCTCCACAGGTACAAATTGTTTTTCTTGGCATGTCTTTGAAATCACTGATTGGCCTTTCCGTACTCTGCGCTGCTTGGATGTTTATCCTTCAGCAGCTCGGAAAAGAAACGTTTTTATGGATGAAAGAAGTCAATAACATCTTTCAGACAACTCGAACCTAATTTTTTCTGTAGAATTAGCTTGACCAAAATATTTTTGAAATCTTACTTTTGATCACATCTTGATTTTGTGATGCCATTGTTTTACCCATACAAAAACACCGTAAGGTTCTATGCACAGAAAATACCAATGCCTTCTTTTGGCTGCACCACTTATAGTGGCAGCCCACCTTACATACGCCGATTATGCAACCACTGATACAAATAACCTCCATACAAAACATATCGTTACTACCTCCTCTGATCAGCAAGGAGCTCCGTTAGTTGCTCCCTCTGCAAGGCCTCAGGTCGAAGAAGGTTTTGATCTTTTCATTACAGGAGACTACCTGCTATGGCAACCTAACACCTCAGGACTGGCCTATGTAATCCGTCAAAAAGGCGCATCCCAAGAAACGATCACCAAAGGAGGGGTTAAATCTCCTTCGTTCAAATATAATTCAGGCTTTGAAATCGGGTTAGGATGCAACCTCTCCCATGATCAATGGGATGCTCTGCTATCATGGACCTGTTTTACAGAATCAACACATTCCCACCATTCCTATCAAAAGGGGCATACAACCCTTTTTACAACCTTTATCAGCCCTAATGAATTAAACGATGCTGCTACCGCACAACGTGCCCGGGCTGAATGGAAAGTTCATTTTAATATGCTTGACCTCTCGATGGGTAGAGAGTTTTATGCAGGAAAATGGCTATCACTACGTCCTTTTTTTGGCATCCGTTCTGCCTGGATTCAGCAACATTATGAAATAGATTACGATAATGTCGCGGCTCTGATCGACCAGAGCACAATCCTATATCCTGAATATGAAGCCCATTTACTCAATAAATACTTCGGCTTTGGACCCCGCTTTGGACTCAATAGCGACTGGGGCTTTGGAAGTGGGTTTAGTCTATATGGCAATGCAGGGATTTCTCTCTTATACGGGTTTTTTCATGTGGGTCATAATGAGAAATCGTATGATGACCTAGAAGAGGGAACCGTACAAAAAAAAGCAGAAAATAGCTTTCATGCAACAAAAGCCGCAACAGATCTAGACTGTGGACTCAAATGGGATTATATGTTTCTAAACGATGCCTTTCATTTAGGACTCCATGCAGGATGGCAACACGTCCTCTTTTTCTCTCAAAATCAGTTCATGCGCTTTACCAATGATCAAGAAATCGGACAGTTTCTACAAAACCAAGGAGACCTGTCTTTCCAGGGATGGACCTTTGGCGCACGACTCGATTTCTAAGAATAACTCATCACAGTAACCCCTATATCGCACAGAAAGGAAAAACATCCGATGCATGCAAAAAATATACTGTACCCGCTCTCTCTAGCTCTTATGAGCTCGCTCCTATGCAGCTTTACCTCTCTTGACCTAGCAAGCGCACCTATCGAAGACAACACCCATAAAACGGAAGACTCTTCCTCTATAAGCACGCCTAAGCCCGGCTCCTGTGAAGGATTTATCCTATCTGTGGATGGATTGCTATGGACTGCTAGCGAATCTGGTCTATCCTACGCAACAACTGCATCTTCTAATCCAGAGCTGGGAAAAGGACACATCAAAAACCCCAATTTTCGCTGGCAAGGTGGGTTTAGAGTTGGAGCGGGATTCCATATACCCCATGGCAGCTGGGACACCTTAATGAACTATACTTGGTTCCATGATACCGCAAAGGGCAAGACAGAAAACAATCCAGAGAACTACCTGATTGCAACAGGCATAAGCGCTATAAATAATACACATTTCCGTCCTTATGCTATATCTTGCGATGCTAAATGGAAGCTCTTTTTAGACATCTTGGATTTACAACTTGGCAGAACAATGATCCCTGCGAAATGGATTTCATTTAGGCCTTTTATAGGAACAAAGGCCGCCTGGATTCATCAAAAGTACGAGATAAACTACTCCGATCTTGTGAGCAATTACCAATCTTTAGATTATGAGGTTGATCTTAAAAATAACTACTGGGGCATCGGACCTATGGTGGGACTTAATACCCAGTTTTGGATGGGATACGGGTTCAGTATATTTGGTAATATAGCTGCCTCGCTTGTCTATGGGCAATTCACCCTGAAACAACAAGAAACTGCAGATAATGATACAGTCGCCGATCTATCGAATAACTACTATGCCGGCAGAGCTATCACTGATCTACAACTAGGGCTGCGTTGGGATTCCAATGTATGTAAAAGTAAAAAAGCCAGCGTCTGTCAATGCGAAAAAATAAGAAAAAAAACCAATTTTTCTATGACAGCAGGATGGGAGCAGCATCTGTTTTTTAGCCAGGGAGAGTTCATGCATTTTACCGATGCTACCAATGCAGGGCGCTTTACACAGGAGCATAATGATCTGAGTGTCCAAGGAGCAACTCTATCTATGCGGCTAGATTTTTAATCTACTGCGTTAAAGAAAAAAACTCGCAGCCTCTATTTTACAGAAATGATACTACCTTTTTTTTCCTGTATTTTGTACATTCAGTTATCATTCATGAAAACAACATGAACACATGAAACCCTCTGGAGGAAGCTATATGCATAAACTACTAACATCGCTAAGCACGTTTGCTTTAGTTGCTACATCTGCAGCTCTATCTGCTGATGTAAATGACGCGCAAGTGCGCAACCTAGAAAACCGCGTGAGCGCTCTTGAACAAAGAAAAGGGGCAAGCGGCATGATTAACCCATCAGGAAGACCAGAAGTAAAAGATGGTGCTGATATGTTCTTCACCGCTGATCTTCTTATATGGCAAGCACATGAAAATGGTCTTAGCTATGTCATCAAAAATAAAGGATCTGATCTCTCTGATTCCTCAACTAAAGAACTGCACTACCAGTGGGAGCCAGGTGTTCGACTCGGTATCGGCTGGAATACTCCTCATGATGGCTGGGATGTATGTGCAAACTGGACTTACTTTCATTCTAAAGCCCAGTCTCATACAAATGCAGGCAAAGGCAGCCTCTACCCTGTCCTTATTGCACCCTATTTTTCTGAAGATACTGCTGTAGGCATCCCCTATTCAGCAAGATCGAAATTATCATTCGATTTGAATATGATCGACCTTGAACTGGGCAGAGAATTCTTTGTTAGTAAGTGGCTGACCCTACGTCCATTTATTGGACCAAGAACGGCTTGGATCTATCAAGACATGAATGTTCACTACAAAGGCTTTGAAGAAGGCAATTATAGAGTGGACATGTCGAATAACTACTGGGGTATCGGTGTCCGTCCAGGTCTAAATACACAATGGGGTCTTGGATGCGGATTTAGCTTCTTTGGTAACACAGCACTCTCCCTGCTTTACGGCTTTTTTGATGTCGATCAAACACAGTCTGTTTCTAGAACCACCTACATCGATAATAATCACTCTACAAGAGTCGGTCGAGCTATTGCTGAAATTCAACTAGGCGTTCGCTGGGAACGTATGTTTGCTGATGATCGTTGCCATTTCTCTGTGCAGGCTGGCTGGGAAAACTTCATGTTCTTCGGACAAAACCAGTTTGACCGTTTTGTAGACGATCTCAACCCTGGTGTATTTGTTGCGAATCAAGGAGACCTGACCATACAGGGCTATACTCTAGCTTTCAGACTTGATTTCTAATCAATAGAAAATCGCTAAAAAGCCAAAAACCCAGATCCATGATCTGGGTTTTTTTATTTTAATAGGATAATGGCGGACGCAATAAAAGCAGGGTCTGCTGCAAAAGAGCAACAAACTGATCGATCTCTTCGATCTGATTATAGACGCCGAAAGAAATGCGTGATAAAGAGGTCTGGTTATACTTTTTAAGCGTAGGCTGGGCGCACATATGCCCTGTTCTCATAGCAACGCCTTTAATGCTAAGCATCGTACCCAGATCAAGCGAATGCACCCCTTCTATCGCAAAGCTTAAAATAGGCCCCTTACTAACGGAATTCCCGATAATAGAGAGCCCATCTACAACACCTAGCTTTTGTATCGCATAATGCAACATCTGATTTTCCCAGGTAGCAATTCGCTCTCGTCCCACTGAGTCGATAAAATCAAGGGAGGCCGCAAGCCCGATAACCTCAGCGATTGGTGGGGTTCCTGCTTCAAATTTCAAAGGGGCCTTTTGATAGGTCGTA